>SKXF01000293.1 GCA_007128555.1 Clostridia bacterium
GCGGCCACGGAATCTGGGATGCTGGTGATCACCGCGTCCCTCGACGCCATGGACTGGTCCAATCCAGGGGTAGAAGCCATCGTCGGCCGGGTGACCGATCATGTCAGGCCGGGGTTGATTATTGAATTTCACGCGGATGATTCCTCTGCCCAACTGGCCGAGGCCCTGCCCACAATCATCGAGGAGCTGCACCGGATGGACTACCGCTGCGTCAGCCTGTCACAGCTCATCGGACTGGACCAGGGGGACGAGTGAGGTACGATAGAGGATCTCACCAGAAAGCCTCACGGCCATTTCTCCTGCAGGTCCCTCCCGCAGGCCGGGAAGAAAGGGAGGTCGGTTCACGAGTAGGTCGAAGTGCACATCACGACCGCGGGGAAAGGGCATGACCACGTCCCTGGGCGGCGCCAGAGCCAACCGATGACCGTCAGGCCAGCCCAGTACCGGGACAGAGCTCACTGCCCTTTCCCGCGACACCACGGTCTGCCAGGTGAAATACTCAAAGCCCCATCGGATCAACCTCTCGGCATCTGCCCAGCGATTGCCCGACCCCAGCACGACGGCAATGATCTCCACCGTGCCCAATCGTCCTGCTGCAATCAGGCACTGTCCCGCAGCAGACGTGGTGCCCGTCTTCACACCTCGAAACAGGATGTCGGACCAGAGGAGCCTGTTCGTATTGTGCAGCGTCACGGTCCTGCCCGCCACGGAACGGATCACGGCCTCGCGGAGGGAAACGATATGCCGCAGTCGGGGCACGCTGAGGACGTGGGCGGTCAGAAGCGCGAGATCATGGGCAGTCATCACGTGTCCCTCCGCGGTGAGACCGTGGGGGTTGCTGAACGTCGCTCCGACCATTCCCAGCATGGCTGCCCGGCTGTTCATCAGTGCAGAGAACCCGGCAACATCGCCGCCGATATGCTCCGCAACGGCGACCGCGGCGTCATTGCCAGAGGGAAGTGCCAGGGCGATCATCAGGTCCCCCAGGGTCCACTCCTCCCCCGCTCTGAGCCCGGCTGAAGATCCGGGTGTTGACGCTGATTTTTTGCTGACGAGAACGCGCTCATCACTTCGTCCGAGTTCATGGGCCAGGAGCAGGGTCATGAGCTTGGTCAGGCTTGCAGGGTCCCTCCGGAGATGCATGTTGTGTCCCAGGAGCACCACACCGGTTCTCGCATCCATGAGAACATAGGCGGGGGAAGACATGTAAGGGAGTTCATCGGCAGAGAAATGCTCGAAAAAGACACCCTCGTCGCCCCGGGCCGCGGCGAGGAGCGGGGCCTGGGCGACAAAGAGAAGTATGGCCAGGATCGTCACCACCAGCCGCGATGTGGACAATGGCGATCACCTCGCTAAAGATTATGCAGTTGGAAGAAGCAGAAGTACATCAATCCGGCAAAGAAAATAGGAGATTGCGGGGCCCTGTATCGTCCAGAACGCCCATCTGCACACCGTTGACCGTCAACATCAGCGCGGCCGGATTCCCGGCCCGGATTCTCATAGCAGAGACAGCCGTCCATTCCCTCGAGCTGCCAGCCTCAAGGGTCAATTCCTCGGCAAACTCACCGTCAACGTGCACACGGATCCAACACAGCCCCCTACCCTCGAGAAGGATGTTAATCTCCTCGGTACCTTCAATGTGATAGGTGATGTCCTGGAAACCTGGGCCGGTCTCCCGGGTCACGGCAAGGCTCGGCTCGACAATCGTGGGATCCTCGTCCGGATCCTCCTCGGGCTGCTCCTCCGGGTCCTCCTCGGCCGGGGCCTCCTCACCGTTGGGGGGCTCCTCTGCAGCAGGCGGTGTCTCCGGCGGCATATCGGCCTGGGGTAGGATGATGAAGTAATAAACCGCCCCTGCAGACAGCAGGACCACGGCCATCATGGCCGCGAGAATCCACGCCCTGGCACTCCGGGCTCGCTTCGCGGGACGCAGCGTGATCTTGCCCGTCCCGGGGGTACGGAAGAGCCCATCAACCAGGGGAGCATCATCCCGATCATCCTGCCACTGGACAAGGGAATCCATGAGAGGACCGCTGTCAATGCCGACCTCCTGGCAGTAACGCCGCAGGATACCGCGGGCATAGACGGGAGCGGGCAACGAATCCCCATCGCCCTCCTCCAGGGCGATCAGGTACTTCGAACGAATCTTGGTCTTTTTCTGGATGTCCCCGAGCTCGAGCCCAAGAGACTCCCTTGCCTCGCGAAGTTCCCTGCCTATTTCCTCAAGCAATAACCCAACCCCTTTCCGCTCACGGCCTGAGACGGTTCAGCAACCTGGGAAAGGGGACCGACTCGCGTATATGCTCAAGTCCCGCGATCCATGTCAGAAGCCGCTCGATACCGAGGCCGAATCCCGAATGCGGCACCGATCCAAACCGACGCAGATCCAGGTACCATTGGAAATCCTCCTCGGGAAGACCGTGCTCCCGAATTCGCTTCAGCAGAAGATCGTAATCGTCAATGCGCTGACTGCCTCCGATAATCTCCCCATAACCCTCGGGCGCCAGCAAATCAGCAGCCAGGGCCACCTCGGGCCGATCAGGGTCCGGCTCCATGTAAAAGGCCTTCGTCTGCACAGGAAACCTCTCAACAAAAACGGGCCGGTCAAAGTGGCGAACAATCTCCGATTCGTGGGGCGCCCCGAAGTCATCCCCCCACTGAAGGGACAGTCCCGCCTTCTCCAGCAACTTCAGGGCATCGTCGTAGCTGATGCGGGGGAAGGGGGCCTTCACCTTCTCCAGGGCCTCGATGTCTCGCTCCAGGATCCGCAGATCGTCGGAGTTGTGCTGAAGAACCTCCCCCACCACGTGCTCCACCATCTGTTCCTGCAGGTGAAGGTTGTCCTCGTAGGTGTAATATGCCATCTCGGGCTCGAGCATCCAGAACTCGATCAGGTGCCTGCGCGTCTTCGACTTCTCCGCCCGGAAAGCGGGGCTGAAGCAATAGACCTTGCCAAGAGCCACGCAGGTGGCCTCACTGTAGAGCTGGCCGCTCTGAGTCAGGTAGGCTGCTTCTCCGAAATAATCCGTTGCAAAAAGGGTGGTGGTACCCTCACAGGCATTCGGCGTCAGGATCGGGGTGTCCACCCGGGTGAATCCATCCGAGCGAAGAAAACCCTCCAGTTCGCCCATCAGTCGGTCCCTCAACCGGAGCAGGGACGTCTGCCTGGGCGTTCGAAGCCACAGATGACGATGATCCAGCAAGAACTCTACCCCGTGCTCCTTCAGCGCCAGGGGGTAATCCTCAGCCGCCTGCACCAGCTGCAGGTCCGTCAACTGCAGCTCACAACCACCGGGTGATCGAGCATCCTCCTTGACCACACCCTCCACGATCAACGAAGACTCCTGGCCCATGGTTGCGATAGCCTCCCACACCCCCTCGGGCACCTCCTTGGCCGAGGCAACCGCCTGGACCACCCCGGTTCCGTCCCTGACCAACAAGAAGGAGATTCGTCCACTGGAGCGCCTGTTGTACAGCCAGCCCCTCACCTTCACCGTGTCGCCGACGCGGGCCCTGAGCCCGTCCACCGTGACAAAGCCGGTCTCCTGCTCTTTACTACCTGATGTCATGACAGACTCCCTTCATCACCTGAACATAAGAGGCACCACCTATCTCCTGCGAGATGAGTGATGCCCCTTGATTCCCTCCTTTGGACAGAGAACACTCATTCACCAGGAGAAAGATCCTCCATCTCGGCGGCCAACCGCTCCAGGATGTCTTCCAGTTGAGACATCAGATCGCCATACCGGGCCCACTGGCCACCCCTCAGGGCATCCTGCGCCCCCTGGAAGAGCTCCCACGCCCGCTCGATCAACTCCATCTCGGTGCCGGGGATGACGACGCCATCATCCGGATCCTCGATCCCGTCTTCATCCACGGGCGGACGGAGCCCGAACAGGATTTCCATCGCCTCGTGCAGGTCCCTTCCCATGGCCACCCGGTTGCCGTAGGCTGCAATCACCCTTCTCAGCTCGGGCAAGGCCGTGTCCGCTGACTCCAGGTAGACGGGTTCGACGTACAATAGAGAATCCTGAATGGGAATGACCATCAGGCTCCCCCGGATCACCCGTGAACCCGCCTGGCCCCACAGGGTGAACAGCTGGGAGATCTCGGCATCCTGGTCAATGCGGGCCTCAATCTGCCGGGGGCCCAACACCGTCCTGCCCTTCGGCATCTTATACACGACCAGCTCCCCGTAGTGATCTCCATCGGAACGTCCCGCCACCCAGGAAATCATCACGTCTCTCTGGGAGGGCGTGAAGGGTGTCATCAGGATGAACTCCTGTCGCGGGTCGTCATCGCCGGGCAGGTCCATGATGATATAGTAGGGTTCCATCCGACGGGACTGTCCTGCGAAGACTTCCTCGGGATACTCCCAGAGGTCCTCCTTGTTGTAAAAGACGACCGGATCCTCCATATGATAGGTCCGATACATGTCCATCTGGATCTGGAACAGGTCCAGGGGATAGCGAACGTGAGCTCGAAACTCCTCGGGCATTTCGTCCTGGGGACGGAACAGGTCGGGGAAGATGTTCTGATACGTCTGAATCAACGGATCCTCCTCGTCGAAGACGTAGAAGGTCACATCCCCATGGTAGGCATCGACCACGATCTTGACCGAGTTCCGGATGTAGTTGAGCTGATTCCGATAAGGTTGTGAATAGGGGTAACGCGTGGTATGGGTGTAGGCATCCTGGATCCAGAACAGGCGGCCCTCTTCCCGGGAGAGCACCACGTAGGGATCTCCGTCATACATCAAAAAGGGAGCGAGGCGACGCACTCGCTCGCCGATGTGCCGGTAATACAGGACCCGTGACTCATCGGTGATCGAACCGCTGAGCAGCATATTGTAATCACTGAAGCGGAGAGCAAAGAGACTCCTGCGCAAAAACCCCTCTATGGGAACCCCTCCGGTGCCATCGTAGTGTATGTAAACATTTGATGCCCCCTCGGGGTAGTGAAGCTCCGGCTCAAGGGTGTTGGCGATCACGTACTCCCGGGTCATTTCCCCGAAGTAGATCGCCGGGTTCTCCACCTCGATGTCAACCTGACTGACCGGCGGAATGTCCTGGATGTGCATGACAGGCAACCCCTGCGGGGTGAACTGGGCCGCGGGGCTCATGACCAAACCGTGCCCGTGGGTATACTGCAATCGCTTATTCACCCAGGTCTCCGCCCCGGGCACCCGATCGTAGTCCAGTTCACGAGCCGCGATCATCACCTGCTGGTACTGGCCGTCAATCATGTACCGATCCACGTCCGCGTCGGGGAACTCGTAGTAAGCCCGTATGGTGTGCAGCTGCCGGTAACTCGCCAGGAGGGGACGCCAGTCCCACAGCCGCACGTTCTCTATGGTATCCATATTGTCCTCGAGGTCTTCCCAGGTCAGGGTATCCGTCGCCGGAAACTCCCGCACGTCCACCTGGTCCAGGCCAAAGGCAGCCTGGGTATAGCTGATATTGTATTCAATGTACGGCGTCTCTCGCGTGATCTCGTTGGGGGCCACCACCAACCTTTGAATCACCGCTGGATAGATC
Organism: Clostridia bacterium; assembly: GCA_007128555.1. The sequence goes on from SKXF01000293.1 coordinate 5,538, forward strand.
GATCCGAGGGCCAGGGACCCGATCAGCATGATCCCGATCGCAGCATAGAGCCATCGGATGTCGCGCGCCCGGATGTACCACAGGGCCACGAGGGCGGACAGTACCGCCAGGATCGACATGATCCGGAACACCGGAAGCTGCGCGTGGATGTCCGTATAGCTGCCACCGAACGCCACGCCCCGGGTCGAGTAGACCAGCTGGAACGCGTCAAGCCAGTATCCCCAGGCCTTCAGCAGAAGATAGGAGGCC
>SKXF01000017.1 GCA_007128555.1 Clostridia bacterium
GTTCCCCGCCTGCACAGCGCAGTGGGGAGCCCCCCCTTACGGAGCTGGCCGCCGAGGCCACCATCAGGACAGGTCTCGTTCTGCAGCCTGACACCAAAATGCCTGATCATCCTGCACGGGGCCGTCGGTGGGACCGCAAGGGTCACCAGCCACCCCCCCGGGAATGGGGTCTGACAGACAATAATAAGCCCTGTCCATTGGAGGTTCGATAACATGTCCTCTGACGCCGAAGTACTCCGTGAGGTGCTTACCGACCACGGATTTTCCTGCGGAAGTATTGAACCCATCGCCACAGGAAAACACAACAACACCTACACGATTGGCCTTATGGATGCTCCCGCCGGCGTCGACGGCGACCGGGCAATCCTTCGCGTGGCCCCCTCGGACGATGCGGGCTTTGTATTTTATGAGCGGAACATGATGTCGAGGGAAGCCGCCATTCATGCCGAGGTGATGCAACACACAACGATCCCGGTGCCCACGATCTACGTCTACGATGATAGCCGAGAGGTCATAGACCGCTCCTTTCTGATCATGGAATTCATGCCGGGGAAGCCTCTATCCGATGTCGAACTGTCCCCTGATCAAAGGCGGTCAACCATGGAGGCTCTCGGAGGCCACCTGAGACAGCTTCACGATCGATGCACGTCCGAGAGGTTCGGCTATCCCGAAGGCCCCTGCGATAGCCCTCGCTGGACCCGCTGGCCAGAGGCCTTCTTCTCCATGTGGGATCGGATGATCTGGGACATTGAGAATTGCGGCGTATATGGCCCCGAGGAGGGGAAATGGGCCCGGAAGGCATTGCGGTCTGGAGCCGGGGCCTTTAAACAGAGGCGAAGGGCCTCGCTACTGCACATGGACATCTGGGCACAGAACATCCTTGTGAACCCCGGGGGGGAGATCACCGCAATCCTGGACTGGGATCGCGCCCTCTGGGGGGATCCGGAGATCGAGTTTGCCATCCTGGATTACGTGGATTTCAACACGTGCTCCTTCTGGAGGGGCTACGGCTCACCGCCCCCGGCGGGAGAGGCGGCAGGGGTGAGAGCCCTGTTCTATCATCTTTACGAGGTGCAGAAGTACCTGGTGATCTGGACCCTGCGGGGCGGGGCGAATGAGGGCAGGATACGAAGGTACCGGGACGACTCCCTTCGCCTGCTCGGGATGAAATGATCGGGTATCCCGGGTCACATCCCGAAGCCTGTTTCTCGTGGCCCGCAGATCCACCGCAGACACTCCCCCTGTCCCGGGCGTACGAACCGGGACAGGTTTGGGCTGACCTCATCGGCAGCACCCCGTCAACGCGAGGATGTCGCTCGCCCGGATTGAAAACCGACCACAAACGCCCCCATCACCATGGCAAAGGCCACCAGTATCCCCACCCGTGAGTCGAGCTCGGTGACACCGAGAATTCTGATCAGGGAAGCAGCCGGAGAAACAGCGATCATGGGATACAACTGCCCCACCAGGGATAGCAGGCCCGGCGAACGCTCTTCCCCCGGTGTCAAATAAAACTGCTGAACGAAGAGCCCTGCGCCCAGAAGCGGCGGCAAAACCCCCGCAATCAAACCAGCCGGACCATAGCCCTGCCTCCCCAGCTGGCGCCCAATGAGGAACCATCCCACGAGAAATGCCCAGCCCCAAAGGGACGGGGACAAACCCCATACAGATGGCATCCACCTCGCCAGGACGTAACCCAGGGCAAAAGGACCCAATGCAACCGACAACAACAAGACCACCCTGGCTGCGATACTTGACCTCTGCATACCTATCTCCCTTTCTCCAACGTGACCGCCGCTACCCTATGCATCCATCTCCATGATCATGCACGCTCCAGCCCTGACGCACGATCTCCATCGCAGGCTGATCTGACGGAACAGCCAGGCCCAGGTTCCATGATATCAGGATGTCCGCCGATCCTGCACCGGGTCAATCGACGGGACCTGTTTTCTCCTGGGAACCCTGGACCACTGGCTGTCCGGGCCTCCAGCAACTGCGCAGGGCACATTCTGTCCTCCACTCGCATCCCCAGGGGAAACCCCCACCTATACACCGGGGGATTGATTTACGCAACAAGATCGCCCGTCACACCGCGTCCTAAACCGTGTGACGGGCGATCAACGGGTGGGCATACCCAGAGGCTACCGACGCCTGCGCAGAATACGGAGGCCGTAATACATCGCATCCACATGGCCAAGGGGCCCGGTGATGAACCTGATCTCGGTCTCTTCGCCGCGGCGCATGATTCCCACAGTATTTGGTCCGGTGGGCCGCAGGGCCTTCCTCTCGCTGTTCTCCATGGCGAACAACTCCCCGTCCTCGAGGATCACTTCGACCTTCGCGCCCTCTCCTGACCGATAGGTGCCTGTGTACCGGGCCAGGTGTTCCCTTGTACACTCGCAATCAGGCGGTCGACTCCACGCCGTCTCCATGGGAAGGCCCAGCAATGGGTTGATGGCGCCCCGCCAGACCTTGTCGACGGGCACGTCCTTCACATTGGCCAGGACCGCGGCAACGATTCCCTCTTCGGGAACGAAACCGAACTGGGCGGCGATGCCCTTGAGGCTCCCTCCGTGTTCGACAACGGTTGTCCCTCCGTAGTTCGGATGGACTCTCAACCCGTAACCGTAATAGGTGTCTCTTGCACAGGGGTACAGGGGTGCCGTCATCTGCGAGATGGCTCCGGGTTGGAGGACGGAGCCATCAAGATAGGACTGCCCGTACCTTAGCATGTCAAGGACACTGGTCTTGAGAAAGCCGGCGCTGACCATGGCAGGGGCGTGGAACCAGTGCCCGGCTTTCACGGCCTCGCCCTCCGGGTTGGTGTCATACAACTCGGTGACATCGGCTCTACCGGCGAGCCAGCTCGGGTGAAATCCCGCCTCCATGTGCAGGGGATCGAGGATGCGCTTTTTCACGAAACATTCAAAGGATTGCCCACTTACGCGCTGAACAATGGCCCCCAGAAGCGAGAACGCATCGTTGGAATAGCTGAACTGTTGTCCGGGTCGGCCCAGGGGCTGCTCGTCGAAACCTTTCAGGAAGTCCATGTGATGCTCATGGGTTTCGATCGGTGGGTGACCGGTCCACTCATCCCACAACCCGAGCTCCTGCACCCTCTCCATCTCGCGCGATGAAGCCCACGCCTCGAAGTGACTCCGCATACCAAATTTCAACGCTGGGGTCGGGGGCAGGGCGCTGGTGTGAGTGAGAAAGTGATGCACCGTCACGGCTTCTGCCACCTTGCCATCACCGAAGGAGAACTCCGGCAGGTGTTTCCTGACGGGATCGCCCACGGAGAGACGGCCCTCCCCGGCCAGGATCATGATCGCCATGGCGGCGAACGACTTGGTCACCGATCCGATCCCATACACTGTTTTCGCTGTCGCAGGCTTCTGCTCTGACCTGTTGCGAAAACCAAACCCACCCGAGTAAAGGTGCTGCCCATTCTGCATGACCGCTACAGACAATCCTGGAATCGAATGCTCTCGCATGGTCGATTGTACAAAGGATTCAAAAGAAGACCATGTGTCGGGACGGGCCATCTGGATCACTCCCATCGTGGAGATCTTGACGCTCGTGCTCCTGCACGGCCCTCATCGTGTCTTTCCCTGGAGCCGGGGATCGAGGACGTCACGCAGCGCATCGCCGACCATGTTTATGCACAGGACGGTCAACGTAATGGCCAGCCCGGGGAAGGTGACCATCCACCAGGCCCGCGTGATGAAGTTTCGTGATCCGCTCAGCATGGCACCCCATTCGGGGGTCGGCGGAGGTGCACCCAGCCCGATGAAACTCAACGAGGCCGCTGCAAGTATGGCCCCGGCCACGCCCAGGGTAGCCATCACGATGATGGGCGCCGAGATGTTCGGTAAAATATGTCTGAAAATGATCTTCATGCTTTTCGTTCCCACGGCCCGGGACGCCTCGACGTACGTCTCCTCCCTGGCGGATAACGTCGCCCCACGTACCAGGCGGGTGTAGCTGGGAATGCTGGCGATGCCGACGGCAATCATCAGGTTGAACAGGTTGGGCCCGAGGATCGCGATGATCACCAGGGCCAATAGGATGGCCGGAAAGGCCAACATCACGTCAATGAAGCGGGATATGATGTTGTCGACGGCCCCTCCGAAATAGCCGGCAATCAAGCCCAGGAAGACCCCTGAAACGAGGGCAATCCCCACGGCGACCAGCCCCACGCTCAGTGAGATCCGGGAACCGTAGATCAGCCTGCTGAAGATGCACCGACCGAGGTTATCCGTTCCCAGGGGGTACTCTGAACTGGGAGGACTCAGACGGTCACCGCGAAAGATCGTCCGATAATGATGCGGTGCGACCCATGGGGCCAGGAGGGCCACGATGATCAGGCAGATCACGAAAATGAGCGAGACGACGGCCGCCCGCTTCCTGCAGAAGCGACGCCACCTGAGTTTCCAGGGACCATCGGCAAGGGCAACCTCGGAGTTCTTCTTCAACGGTTCTGTCTCTCGGGACATGACAGCACCTCTCTTCTCATGAGTACTGAATCCTCGGATCCAGCACACCGTATACGAGATCCACGACAAGATTTGACATCACAAACAGCGTCGCCAGCAGAAGAATCAACCCCTGGGTGGCGGGAAAATCCCGCCCCTGGATCGAATGAACGAGGAGCCGACCGGTGCCCGGAAGGGCAAACACCTGTTCAACGATGACGGATCCTGACAAAATGGCACCCATTCGCAACCCGAGCACCGTGATCACGGGATTGAGAGCATTCCTCAGGGCGTGCCGGTAAAGGACGACTCTCTCCGACAGCCCCTTGGCCCGGGCCGTGCGGATGTATTCCATCCCCAGCACCTCCAGCATGCTAGAACGGCTCAGACGTGCGATCATTGCTGCGCCGCTGACGCCCAACGTCGTGACCGGCAGGACAAAGAACTGCCAGCCACCACTACCCGCCACGGGCAGCCATCCCAGGTGTACGGCGAACAGGTACATCAGCAGCAGTCCAAACCAGAAGCTCGGCATGCTGACCCAGATGATGGCAGCCACCATCGTGGTCGCATCAAAGATCGTGTCGTGCCTGGTAGCAGCCACAACTCCGCTGAGGATTCCCAGCACGGTTGAAAGGACAATGCTGGGCACAATCAGCTTCAGGGTGATGGGAAAGCGGTCCTTTATCTCTTCAATGATGGGCCGCCTGCTCCGGTAGGACGTACCCAGGTCACCCCGGAGCACATTACCAATGAAAGAAAGGTACTGGACGTGAAGGGGCCGATTAAGCCCCAGATCCTCCCGCAGCTGGGCGAGGACCTCTGCTGAAACGAACCCCTCCCCCATCAGAATTTCAGCCGGGTCACCCGGAGTAAGGTGGATAATGAAGAACACGATCAACGATACCCCCAGCAGCACCGGTATGGTCATAAGCAGGCGCCGGATGACATAGGTTGTCATGCAGATTCCCCTTCCCGCGAAGGATTCTCTAAGGAAAGGGCTGTGGAGACAGGTGCTCACCCACAGCCCATTTGCTACCGTCCCGGAGTCTTGCTTACGCGAGGGTTACTCGATCCAGGCATCGTTCAGCATGATGCCTCCGGCAGGACTTACCATCCAGTCCTTGATGTTCTTGTTGATCGCGCTGTATTCCTCGGTGATGTAGATGAAGAATGCATAGTTCTCCTCGACGAGGAGTTCCTGCAGGTCACCCACATAGCCCCAGCGCACGTCCTGGTCCACCGCGCCTCTCTGCTTCTCCAGCAGATCGTCCACCCGCGGGTCAAC
>SKXF01000444.1 GCA_007128555.1 Clostridia bacterium
ATCCCACGCCCTGCACCAGGTCGAACGAGTGACCGATCACGTGGCGATCCTTGATCGGGGACGTCTGGTGGTGGAGAAACCCCTCGAAGACATGAAGATCGACGAGAAGCGCATCCGAGTAGCCTTCCAGGTGGACCCCCCTGGGGATCTCTTTGACCATCCAGACGTGGTGAAAATCGAACGCGATGGCAGGAAGTACCTCGTCACGGTGCGCGGTTCCGTGGACGACATCATACACAAATGTTCTCGGATCCCCCACTTCGCCCTGGACGTCATTGATATGAACCTCGAGGAGATCTTCCTGCAATACGCTCAATCTTCTGAGGAGGATCACACCCATGAGGCTTAATCCAGGCCTTCTCGGCAAGGAACTCCGAGAGGCCCGCTGGAAATGGATCATCGGAGGAGGCGCACTCCTCGTCACGGCCCTGCTGCTACCTTTCGGGTTCGATATCCTGAGATCGTTCCTGTCCGATGCACCACCCCTGCCGGAGGCCTGGGGATCGCTGGTCTCCTCGCAGCTGGGCGACTACACAACCTATCTCTGGATGAACTGGTACGGCAAGAACCTCTTCCAACTGGTGGTGGTCATCGCGGTACTGTTGGGCGCGGCACCCCTCGCAGGGGAGCGATCCCGGCGCAGCATGGAATTTCTGCTGTCCCAGCCGATCAGCAGGGCCACGATATTCCAGACCAAGTACGTCAGCGGCCTGACCTTGCTATGGAGCATAATCATCGTCACCACGGTCGCCATGGGGCCCTCATCGGCAGCAGCCGGACATAGCCTGGACCTTCTCAGGTTCATCCGGGGCCTGCCTGTGACCCTGGCGGGCGCTTCGCTCTTCTACGCAATAAGCTGGGTGTATTCCGCTCTTCTCAGCGAGGAGATCAAGGCTGTGCTGGCAGGCGGAGCCACGTGCGCGGCACTGATCGTCATCGGTTGGATCCCGGCGCTGAAGCCCGTCTCCCTTAGCAATCACCTGGCGGCAGCCCAGACCCTTCAGAGCAACGACATCCGCTGGGACGTGACCCTCGTTCTGCTGGGACTCTCCCTGGTGTGCATCGGCGTTGCGTGGCGGATCTTCAAATACCAGAGGACCATGATCTGAAAGGAGGTAAGGGGAATGCTCCTCGCCACAAGTGATCTTCGCACCGAATACGAGGTCCTGGGACTGGTTCGTGGGAGCTGCATGCAGGCCACTCACCTCGGGCGGGACATACTTGCCTCGCTGCGAAAGCTAGTCGGAGGCGAAGTCAGTGAATACGCCGACCTGCTCGCGCGAGCCCGGGATCAGGCCATCGCCGAAATGATATCCGAAGCAGCTGACCTGGGAGCCAACGGCGTCATCGGGGTGCGGTTCTCGACAGCCAGCATCACCAGCGGCGCTGCCGAGGTGATCGTCTACGGCACAGCCGTCAAAATCTAGTTGAGAATCGACTTCGGCCAGGTCCAAGTCGTCAATGCACGATCCCCGCGGGCAAGGCTTTCCTCCGCGGGGACGGCTTCTCCGGGTAGCACCGATTCTAAACCGTTCTGAACGCACGATGCAGTTGTTCATTTTGGTCCCCTGCGCCCCTTCCCCCTGGGCAACAGAGCCCTGCCGAGCGTCATCGGCGCTGGAATGCGCAAAGAATATCTGCAGGAGAAGGTGGTCAACGCAAACAGAGGCCCGACGAGTCGCCCTGGGAATCCAGCAATGCGCGGACAAATGCGACCATGCCTGCCGGCACACCCGGCAGATCTAGGAACTGGGCAAATAGCCGGGCACACTCCTCTTCCATCACGCCTCCTGTCAGATCAAAGGCTGCACCGCCGCATCGCGCAACCGTCTTGGAGTCGACCAGGAGATAGGTCCCCCCGTCTATAGGAGACGGCAGACCAAACACCACCCGCCCCACCCCCTCCGTCATCAACGCTGCCGTGCACATCACGCAGGGCTCCAGCGTGCTGTACAGGGTGAGGCTATCGCGCCTGGTCCCCGCAACGGGACTGTCCAGGAGCAGAAGCAGCTCGGCGTGGGATATCCTGTTGCGACGCTGACGATCGGTGGCATGGACCCGGGCGACGATCCCCTGTCCGGGGGCGACCAGTACGGCCGCACAGGGCACTTCCCCCTGCTGCAGGGCTTCGCGGGCCGTCTTCAGAGCTTCTTTCATGTATCCAAGATCCTCTGGTGATGCACCATCCATTGCTGTCCCTCCCAGGGCCACCAGCGGCGAGATATACCCTCTGGCGGCAATCGTTGCTGGTACATCATCTTCGCCCCTCACCCGATTCTCCCCTGCAAAAAGACATGCCGGAGTGAAGGAATCATGATGCTGAGATCAGGTGTTTGCCTTGACTGACAGGCACTGTTGGAGATTCTCAGCTTTGAAGTATATCGACTATTTTCTTAACCGGTTACTATTGCAAGTGCCAAAGAAATTAAAAGAGCAAGCAGACTACCCAGAAGTACTCCAATGGAAGAATATATAGGTAAGTTTGACCTGGCGAGAGCATGGACGTGGTTGACTTGCCCGGATCCTGCAGATCATGTGTATAATCGTACCTGAGAGCATCGCCGATCCCGTGAACAATGGAACATAAGGGTGCTGCGACAACCCGAGGCAAAACGACCGGAATAGGGTATTGGGTAACGTTGCATGACTTCTGGGGGGCCGTAACTATGCACAGTTCCATCAAGATATTGCGGGAAGAAGATGAGGAGGAACTGTTGGCGTTTGAGAGCCGGAACAGATCCTATTTCGAAACGATGGTACAGGTCGAGGAGAGAGATACTATACCCCTGAAGGATTCAAGGCAAGACACAGGGAATTGCTGAAAGAACAGGATCAAGATCTATCGCACTATTACCTGGTACGCAATGATGCCAGTCGCATCGTGGGAAGAATCAACCTTGTCAATATCGATCAAGCTACCTGTTCTGCTCACTTGGTTTCAGGGTTGGCGAAGACGATGCAGGACAGGATGTAGCAAGCAACGCCACGAAACTCCTGCTGGAGAGGATCACGGACGCAGGCATTACACACGTACACGCCAAGACAACGAAGGCGAACATTGCCTCACAGAGAGTCCTGGAGCGAAATGGATTCAACGCGACCTACCGAGATGATGACGAGATATTTGAGTTGAACGGTCGGAAACTGCACTTTGTGCACTACACCTGGAATCCTCCACCGCAGGCAGGGTCCAGGGGAGGTGACCCATGAACCCAAGGACACTGGAAGAAGCCCTGAGGCCGCTGGACAGACCGGGCCGGGTCTGGTCTACGGGAGCCTATGTGACCATGGACGCGGGTTTTCTATTCGCCGGGGTGCTTTCACCGGAGGCTCTCCTGGCTTTCGCCATTGGAGGGCGCCGGGAGCAGGGTGAGAGCCTCCTGGAGACTCTCAGGCGCGAGGGTAGAGAGGAAGCCAACGTGGACCTTGAGCCAACCGATGCCGCCCACACCTGCTTCCTGATGGACGGGACCGCCCCTGAGCGGGTGGTGCTGCCTGAATCCATGGCCCCCCGGCCAACCCTGGTGTGGACCGGACCGGTCCCCTTCGAGGGAAGATACCTGGACTACCTCTGCGTAGCCTGGAAGAGCCGTTTCCAGGGTCGTCCTCGACCCAGCTCAGAGATCGACCGCCTGTTGTGGATCGACGCTGAATCCCTGTGTCGCTCCCATTGGGACCGGGCCAAGATCCTGGGACAACCCGTGGCCCCCGGTACACCCATAAAGGTAACGGGAACCGCAGCCCGCGCTGCCACGTGGTTAAACATGCAGCAAGACACGGCCTGTCCCAGCGTCCGTGACGCTCTCAGCCGCGCCCGTAAGATCCTGTCTCGTCACGGGGCAGCCCCTCGCCTGGTGAAGCACTCGGAGAAGGTAACTTCGGTAGCTCTGGCCCTGGGACGCCGACTAAGGGCCACCGGGCACAGCCTGGATCTTTCCCAGCTGGCCACAGCGGCCATGTGCCACGACGTGGGCAGAACCCATGCCGACTCACGGGTGGCGGCCGGTCTGGAGCACGCCAGGGCCTCAGCCCACATCCTGAACAGCGAAGGGCTGGACCACCTGGCTCCTGCAGTGGCAAATCACATCCTGCCTGTCATCGTGAATCCGGGCCTACGAGATGACTTGCTTGAGAGGGTGCTCTTCTACGCCGACAAGGTCGTGGGCCTTGAATACATGGGGATCGGGGCCCGCCTGGACGACTTCGCGGCCCGGAGGCCGGATCTGACCGACGAAATAGACAGGACCAGGGCCCCCCTTGCCAGGCTGCAGGGCCAACTGGCCTCGGCTGCCGGTCTGACCACGGAAACCCTGGAACTCGTATGCTACCTGGCGGCGCTGTCGGAGACAGCAGACCCCCCGGGATGACCGCCTTCTCCCCAGTTCGGCCCTTGTTGCTGGCCCCCACCCCTCTCCCCCACTCCCGGCACCAGAAATTATAACCTTCATCCCAAGATGCGCATGGTCAGTCTGCGAAGAAATCCAGTACCTCCACTCGGCTGGTGTCGACGTCAATGAGAAGGGCAAACCACTGATCGTAAGGCGGCAGGTACGACAGCTCCTGCTGCAAGTTCTGCCTGCTGCCGTCGGGAAGGATCACCGTGAGGACAGCCAGAACCGTCTCGTCCGTCTCAGGCCCGAAGAAGAAAGGTGAGACCACGAAACGCCCCCGGCTGAAATCCCATCCGCCAGAAACATCGGTCCCAGGGTAGTAGCGGAACACAAACCATTCCTCGCCATCGTCGCCGTGGCCGATGTCCGGGGAATCCCCCAGGTCGAAGGCCGCTCCCAGGTAGTCATAGTCATCGGACCAGATCTCAAGGTCGAGATCCACGTCTCCTGACCACTCCAAGACCACGGCCAGGTCGCCCGCGCGGTGTTCATAGAACCCGGTGCTCGCAGTCTCTCTGCCATCGGCAAAGGCGTCCAGCACCTCCGCGTCGTTCCGGTCGACATCAATCACCATGGCGAACCACTGGTCATAAGGCGGCAGGTACGACAGCTCCTGCTGCAACTGCTGTGTGCTGCCATCGGGAAAGATCACCGTAAGGACAGCCTGAACCGTCTCCTCCGTCTCGGGCCCGAAAAAGAACGGTGAGACCACAAAACGCCCCCGGCTGAAATCCCGGGGCAAGTCGTATTCCCGAGAGACGCTGGTCTCAGGGTACTCGCGAAACACGAACCATTCCTCGCCCTGGTCGCCGCGACCGATGTCAGGAGAGTCTCCCAGGTCAAAAACGGCCCCCAGGTACTCGAACTCGTCGGACCAGATCTCCAGGTCCAGGTCGAGGTCTCCCTCCCACTGCAGTACCACGGCCAGTTCACCCACCTGGTGTTCATAGGCCCTTTCTGTGCCCAGAGCGCCTCCGAATACCGCTGCCACCGTCTCCCCGGAACCGACTTGCTCAAGGAGCAGGTGGATCTGGTCCACGGGGACCGCGAAGTTCAAGTTCTGGCCCCTTACATAGGTATAGGTGTTGACCCCAATGACCTCGCCCCACATGTTCAGCAGAGGCCCTCCGCTGCTGCCCTTGGAAATGGGGGCAGTGGTCTGGATCAGGTTGATGTCCATATCATCGTCGAAGCGCAGCGCACTGATGATCCCACTGGAGACGGTCCCTTCCAGTCCCTCGGGATTTCCCACGGCCACGACCGATTCTCCCACCTGGACGGCATCAATGCCCATGCCCACGGCCAGCACG
>SKXF01000275.1 GCA_007128555.1 Clostridia bacterium
CGGGTGATTCGCTGCCTTGTATGGTGGCAATGAGATTCCTCACCACGCTGTCGGACGTCTGCGCCCTTACATGGGCGCGAACTAAGACCGGTTCCCCCTGCAGCAGGTCCTGCAGTTTGACCGATGCAGAGTGAGGTATGCTGAACGCCCAGACCCTGTTTCGAGTCCCCTCAGGAAGGCGAAGAAGCTGAGAAGCCTCCGGAACCAGCTCGGGCGTGCGAATGCCGGGCGTCTGGTATAACATGTAGTCCGTGATAAGGCCGCGGGCTCCTCGCTCCACGGACAGCCTGGCAGCTTCCCACCAGCCGGGACGCCTTGTCGTTCCATGGATGAAGACAGCCTTTCCCCGAATGCTCTTCCCTGCGAAATCCCCTGGGGTCTCCCCCGTTCCCACATCCACAACCTCCAGGCACTCTCCCCCGGGTGCGGTTGAATCGGACCACCAGGCAATACAGGAAGGTGATGAGTGGTAGTCCACCAGCGTCATCGCCCGGGGCTTCTCGACAGCCAGGGTGGCATGGGTGGGATCCCAGGCATTGTTGACCGGATAGTCTGCGACCTCCAGTTCGTCAAACCCACTTCTCTCGAAGGCATCCTGGATCAGATCCGCTGCCTTCAAGTATCCCGAGGCCCCGGGTGACCGGTAGTGATCCGTCAGGCTTACCGCGATATTCCGGGCTCTTTCTGGATCGAAGACCTGGTCCACGAGCTCGAACAGACCTCTTCGCGTTGGCAACGCAACACCTCCATCATTTATGTACACGATCTCCCCATGACCGTGCACTCGATCTTGATATGCATTTCACGATTGCCCGGTTGGATCCTTCATCGAGGGGTCGAATCGTAACTTTACAGATGACATAGCCCAGGAAAAACAGGTCGCTCGTTGTCCCGGTGCCGGTTTGCACAGGCAACGGGCCTGGCATGATCATCGGAGAACGTCCGGCATGAAAACCAGTGATGAATCCTGCATTGGACCCAGCTCCGAGGCAGGAACTGCATGGTGGCGCATTGAATATCAAAGGCACTGGAAAACATGAAAGGAGCGAGGACATGACGCCCAGGTTTCCGGGAGATCGGAGTCCCAGATCAGAAGACAACGGCACCCTTCCCGATGCCCTGTTTGAGGGCTGGCTGCTTCTTCTGGTCGCACGCAAGCCCCGGCACGGCTATGCGATTGCCAGGGCGATGAAAGATCTACCCTACGCCATGCCGCACCAGACAACCATCTACCGGCACCTGTCCGCCCTTGAAGAACGGGGTTTTCTCGACTCGAAGTGGCAGATGCGCTCCTCGGCTCCACCGATCCGCACGTATCACCTGACAAAGCAAGGTGAAAAGCACCTGCGCCAGAAGTATTCTGCCGTCTCGCAGATACAGCGCCTTTGCCGGACCTTTCTCAGCGAGGCCTCCCAGCATATTTAGGTGGGATGAGGCAATGGGATGTGATGTGAAGCTGATTCTAACGCCAATTCTAACCGTTTCCCCCAGCAGACAGGGTTACGGACTTTGTTGACGAATAGGAACCTGAGACGGTGCAAACTAAACACATGCGACAGGAGTTCGATATGCATAGAAGACCCTATCTTGCCAGCCTCGACCAGGTGAGGATCGACCGGGACGAGGAACTGGCGACGATCATATACGATGAACCCGGCATCACGCCCATACAGCTGTGGATTGGGCCGAGAATCCATGACATGACGGACCAGGAAATCCTGGATCAACACAACATCATCCTTGCTCTTGAATCCATGAAGGATACAGGCTGGGTTCCCGTGGAAATCCCTCCCGGGCATGCTCAGTTAGAGTACTCCCATACCACCGACACGCTGACACCCCGGGGCGAAGTGCTCAGATGCCTCATAAGCAATCCCGAGGGAAATGCCAGCATAAGAATCGATGACCATGAGCTGACCCTCGAGGAATTCGGACGGCTGCTGAACATGTACGCGGGCTGGGGAATGCGAATCACTTTTGTACCCGAGGACCAGACCCAGCTGCTCCATGAAGTCATGCTGTGGGACCCTCCGACCGAAGAGGAGGAAAGCGATGAGATGACCGGTGAGATCATCACGATGCCCCTGATCGCCAGCCCCAACATCGACCAGGTGCTCGATGACTTCATCGATGAACAGCGTAGCCGCTTCAAGGCTGCCACGGTCAGCAAGTACGAACGGGTCATCGCCCTCCTGCGGAATCACCTCAATGACTACGCCTACCAGGGACTCAGCAATACGGATCGCATTCTCTTTGAACGGCACAGGTCGGCAGAACGAGACCAGCCTCTCAGCTTCTGCCAGATCTTCGGGCCCAATAAGATCATCTGTGAGATGGACCAATTTCTCGGATACTCCATCATCAGAAAGACCATGGTCAGTGAGACCCTCAAACGTGCAACCGGCACCGTCGTCAAGAAACTCTCGAAGTGGCTGGGTGAACAGGATTACATCGACGATGAGCTGGCGCAGGCTGGCATCGATAAGGGAGCCGGGGCCGTACAGAATATCCCCAGGGCCGAAAGGGCGGCGAATAAGCTGTATGAGTGCCTGTACAGGGGTGATCTCGACCACGTCAGCGAGGACGATTTCCTCGACTTCGACCAGTACACTATTGTGCGGTCCGAACCCGGTACCCTGTGGCTGGAGCAATCCTGGAACTCCTACAGCTCCCTTGTTCGCGTCGCCGTCCCGGAGCAGGTCTTTGACCTACTGGAGGAGGGATGGGAGCTGGGATGCTGCCTCGCTCGCATAGATGGGCAGTGGCGCATGATCAAGGTCGGCGATGTATACCCACAATGACACCCGTGACATGATGTGCGCATAGACCACAGGCTCAAAGGGAGTTCCTGGCTGGAACCTCAAAGCCGCGTTTTCCCATACCCCTCTTTAGCCTTTCCGGTTGCCCCGTGCCCTGCCACTGTGTATACTTGTCTACTAATAGCCATCCGAACGACTGGGGGAGGAACTTCATGTTGCTATTACTCACGGGGGCCTTTGCTGCGGGCCTGGTATCCTTCTTTTCTCCTTGCATCATACCCATTCTACCGGGCTTTCTCGCCGGCATCGTGGGAAAACCCACCGCTGGAACCGCCCCCCGGCCGGGGCTCAACTGGCATGCCCTGTTCAAGACCCTGCACTTCACCGCAGGTTTCTCCCTGATCTTCATCCTGATGGGATTATCGGCAAGCAGCGTGGGCAGATTCTTCCACGACTACCAGGTTCAGATCCATGTCGTCGGTGGAGCGCTGGTGGTCATACTGGGCCTGATCAAACTTGAACTCATCGATCTTCCCTTTTTCCAGGGAGGGCTCGCAGCGCCCCGTTCCGGCAGCAGTTTCCTCCTGGGCATGGCCTTCTCTGTCGCCTGGTCACCGTGCGTGGGGCCCGTCCTGGCCTCAGTACTGATCGTTGCCGGCGCCCAGGGAGCAGCGGCACAGGGTGTTCTCCTCCTGGCATTGTATTCCCTCGGACTGACCCTGCCCTTTCTTGTCGCCGCGCTGTTTTGGGACAAGATCATCAGCAGGAAACCCCAGATATTACAATGGTCCCGCCCCCTGAACCGGGGAGCTGGAGTGATCCTGGTCGTTCTGGGGCTTCTGATGATGACCGGGCAGCTCACGCGGCTCGCGATCCTACTTGCCTAGAGGAGGTGTGAAAGTGCCAGCAACATCTGTAAGATCACTGGTCGTCTTGGCACTGGTCGTCGCGCTGGCGATCGCGATCCTTGTCGTCGGAAACAGCGATGATGCACATCCCAGCGATGTCACCGGCCCCCTCGCGACGCTGCAAGAGCTGGACGTGGTCAACGGCGAGATGCCGTCGATGCAGGACCTGTCCCAGCGGCCCACCCTCGTCGTCATGTGGACAACCTGGTGCCCGAGCTGCATAGATGAAATGCTTCACCTGAGGGACAACTACGGGGAGTATCACAGCAGAGTCAACCTGATCGCCGTAAATCTCACCCAGGGCGAGCGACGCCTGCCAGCGGTGCACGAGTTCCTGGAGGGGGCAGACCTCCCCTTCACTGTGCTGCTGGACCCCAAAGGAAAGGCAGCTGGACAGTTTCGCTCCCGCTACATCCCGGCGAACTTCCTCGTGAACACCGAGGGCGAGACGGTGAACATGATGGAAGGCCCCATTACGCTGGACATCCTGGATCAGTGGCTGGGTGAAGGATGAGCCCGTTGGGCCGGAGGCCCAGCCCAACGGGTCGGAACCTCTAGAACTCCGTGGAACCGGTCCAGATACAGCTGGACGTGTAGATGGCCGGCAGCACGGACGTGAAGGTGCTCCACCAATCCCGCTGCAGCTTCGTTGCCTTCGACACGAGCTCGACGTGCTCGAACATGCGCAGCACACTGTCCGTCAGCCTCATGTTTCGGACCGGGTACTTGATCTCCCCGTCCTCCACGTAGAAAATGCCATCGCGAGTGGTGCCGGTCATGATCACGTCCCGCGGTTCCGGGCAGTGGGTATAGTGAAAGCGGGTCACCAGCAGCCCCTTACCCGTCTTCGCAATCATCTCCTGCACGCTTGAGTCGCCATTGAGCATCACCATGTTGCCCGGCGTATCAGACACGGTGCCGCGACGGAAATGGGCATGGCCCGTGGACGTCTTGCCTTCCTTGTGGGCCGTGTACGAATCGTACACGACACCCTCGGCCACTCCCCCGGTGATCAGGTTGACGCGCTGCTTGGGAACACCCTCGCAATCAACAGCCGTGTTGAGGGTGCGGGGATCCAGACCATCGTCCCAGATGGTGATCTTGTCCCCGGTGATCTTCTCCCCGAACTTATCGGCCATGAAACTGCGCCCCTCCTGCACCGACAGGGCATTGAAACCCAGCATCCCCAGGAAGCGAAGGATATCAGCCACTGCATAAGGCTCGAAGATCACCTCGTACTCTCCCGTGGGCAGGGGCTGCGGGTTCTGGGCCCGCAGGGCTCGTTCCACCGCCTCCCGGGCTACGGCCCCGGCATCAATGTTCGATACGTCCCTGTCCAGGTAGTCCGCATAGCCCGTGCCATTGTCACCTTCGATCACCGTGCGAAGATAGGCATAGGTGCTCTGGTCATAGGCCTCAACACCCAGGGAGTTCATCACGGCCATCTCTTCGCGCGTGGTGATGTGGGCACCGAAGGCCGATAAACCATGACCGTCGGCGTCAGCAGCAATCACACCGACATCTTGTGCCCGCTGCTCGGGCGTATAGGATGAGGTTGACTCGTAGAAGTTGACCGTATCACCGGGTCGAGCCGGCTCCGGCAAAGAAACGAAGTCCTCGTTGTCTTCCTGCAGGTCTGCAAGGCTCCTTGCCGTATCCACGACCCTGCGCACGGAGGTATCATCCAGGTTATTGGTCGAAGCTGTTCCGATCTTCTTGCCCTGAACGACTCGAACCTGCAGCACCGCGTTCTTCCGTTCGAGGTTCTGGTGGATGGTCGAATTGGCAAACCGGGTCAGGGACAGGTCCTCACCCATGAGCCGGGCCTCTGCCTGGTCCGACTGAGCATAATGCAGTGCCCTCTTCAAGACATCCAGGCTGTCGCTGCGTCCCATCATGTGCCAACACCTACCTTTATGTTCCTGAAACGAGCGGGAGCTGCTCCGTGTCCAACGTGGGCAATCTGGACCGGCTCGCCCTTGGCACAACCAGGCGTCCCCCATATGTGCCATTCGTCC
>SKXF01000393.1 GCA_007128555.1 Clostridia bacterium
ACGTTATTGGAAATGATCCTCTGGCTGGAAGCACCGGCCAACATACCCGAAGCCGAGGCATAGACACCCCGCAACATTCCCATCACCTCCCGTCTGAGATCTCGTCCGATGCAGGCAACGAGAACTCGACAGCATGGGCATGGCCTGGGGTGAGCAAAAAAGCGAATACCTTCGGCAACCAGACGTTCCCAATGAGGGAATCACGGCTTTGCGTCCCCACCTTGCGATGGGTTTGCCCTTATCGAGTATTCTCGATGGTCTGACATCGGTTTTGTCTATACATTCGACACTCAGGTCGCAACTCCTGCATGCCTCTCGGCATATTTTCGACGAGTAGCCTCTCCTCCCCGGATGTGCCGCTCCGCCTTGTTGTGTTCGAGGACACCCCGCACCCTGTCAGCGAGACGCGAATCGATCTGGGGCAGCCTCTCACTGACATCCTTGTGAACCGTGCTCTTGCTGACGTCGAACACATTGGCCGTGTCCCGAACCGTTGAACCAGTCTTGGCAATGTACTGGCTGACTTCCAGAACCCGTCGCCAGATATAGTCTCTCACCTGAGTCCCCCCCTGCCCGGAATCCGCACTACATGTATATGCAGTGAGGGAACAAACATACCCTTCCGGATGCGAACCTTTTGGGGTACTCAATTCATCTTTGCCTCAGTGAGAGATCCGAATCCCCTCCTCTGTCACCACCAGTTCCAGGGGCTCTCCCGCCCGGTCACGGATCTCCAGGTGCAGGTGAGGGGATAGACCCACCTCCTGCGGAGGAGGCTTGCCAATCACCCCGAGAACCTCGCCTCTCGCAACAGCATCTCCCGGTTGGACCTCCGACTCGGCCATGCCCCTGTACACGAAGAACAGGCCCTCCGCCAACACGGTGACCGACACCCCTGAGGCGGCATCGTCTCTGACCTCGTGCACCTGTCCATCGGCAACACTTCGTACGCGGCTGCCGAGCTCGGCCCCAATGTCGACGCCGGGATGAAAGATCCACTCATTGAGCGTGACGGACCGAATCCACCCGTAGCCGGTGATCACTTCTCCGTGAACGGGGAAGGCGAACGTCCCGCCGGGAAGCTCCGTCGGAAGAACAGGTAGAGGTTCCTCGTCTTCTGGCTCCTGCTCGTCCTCGCCGGGAGACTCCGCCCCTGGCGCTGGCACATCCTCCTCTGCGGGGCTCTCTGCCTCGTCTTCAACGACTGGCTCCGGGGAGGGCTCAATGATCGCCACGGGGATATCGTCTTCCTCCTCCCCCTCCTCCTCTGCAAGGGCCTGTACAACCCGATGACCGATCAGGGTCAGGCCCAGGGGCGCCCCGTCGGGCCCCCGCAGGCTGAACTCCGTACCTGCAAGAATCATCTGTTGTAGATAATGGGTGACCACATCCAGGCCTGCAGGAACGACGCCGCCTTCAATGAAACTGCGACCGCCCCCATCGTGGGGCGAAATATCTCCGCTGGGAGCCGTGAGCGCCCACTCGAAGTTCATCTCGGGTGCCACGGGCTCCGGCACCGGATCCTCGGTTGCCTGGCGCGAAGGGGGACTGGCTGTGAGGGATAAAAATACCAGGGAAAACAGCGCTGCTCCCCACAACAGGCCCTTTGCGCGTGACGTCCACACGTTGACCACGTTATTGCCTGCCAAATACCTCCACTCCCTTCGCTTCCTAGTATTGCCGGTTTAATTCCTGGCAATACACACCAGGGATCACCGATCCGCGACGGTGACCTCCTCGAGGGAGCAAAGGGTTGCACCGGGGTAATAGTGAGTGATGATCTCGCGAAAAGAGTAGCCCTGCTCTGCCATTCCATCGGCACCGTACTGGGACATTCCGACACCGTGACCGAAACCCCGGACCCAGAACGTGACGCCGTCGGAGTTCTCCTCGATCTCCCACCAGGTCGAGGGGAGGTTCAACAGCTGCCTGATGTCCCGGCCCGTGAACTCCCGCCCTCCCACCGTCACCTGGGCGACCCGACCCGTGTCCGTCACGGCCGTGACCTCCACCGCGGGAATGGCGGGATTCTCCAGGGAAGCCATCAGCAGGGCAGCGCTGACGCCGACCCGCTGGGCCAGCACATCCCAGCTGAACGAGTGGCGAGTCAGGCTGTAAGGAGAGTGTTCTTCGTAAGGCGATGAAACGCTCAGCAGGTAGGGATAGGGGTTGCCCCAGACGTCGGCGGCATCCTCCGTCTGACCTCCGGAGGTCGAATGGTAGACGGCCTCGATGAGCTGTCCCTCGTAGGTGACAACGAGTCCCCTCGTCGCCTCCACCGCTTCCTCGATCTTTCCCCGGTTCAACCAGTAGCCGAGGAAACCCCAGCGATCCCTCATCTGGTCGCTGTCAATCCAGGCCTGGTCGAAATCGGGATTGTCCGAGATGTCTGCATCGGGCGCAGCTGCCGTACCCGTCCCGCCGTAATCCCGAAGCTTGGCCACAGCATAGGTGCGCGCCAGGACCGACTGTGCCTTGAGTGCTTCGAGTTCAAAGCTGGCAGGCATCTCCGCCGCCACCACGCCCACCACGTATTCCTCGAGGGAAAGGGTATGGATGTCCTGGGTGCGGCTCACAAAAACATCCACCGTCGGATTCGATGGATAGTAGACGTCGCCCGGTTCGGGCGCTGCCTCCTCTTCCTTGAGCCCCGGATCGACCTCGTCGCGGTCGCGCAGACCACTCATCATGGTCCAGGGAATGAGTATGACGAGGATCACCAGCAGGGCGGTGAAGGTGACCAGCACGTAGCGCAAGATAACCCCTCTTCCACGGTCCTATTCCAGTCATGTTTATGTGTCGAAGGGGGGCTTTATGTTACAGGAGGGGAAACCCGGTGCGGCACGGCAGATGTCACCGCACCGGTTCGATTCCATTCACGAAGCCTCTGTCTGATCATCCAGTTCGCCGGCTGCCCTGAGGCGCGCCACGGCCCGCTCAAGGGAAGCCCGGGCCCTGACCAGGTCAAGGCCGTCCGGTTTCTCCTGCAGTCTTCTCTCTGCCCTGCCGAGGGCCTGCCTGGCCCGATCCACGTCAATCTCCCCGGGTCGCTCTGCCGTGTCGGCGAGAACCGTCACCTGGTTGTCCGACACCTCGGCAAAACCGCCGCCGACAGCAATCCGCTGTTTCTGGCCATTGTCGCGACCGCGGTAGGTGATCACCCCGGCCTTCAGCACGGTGACCAGGGATATGTGCCGGGGCAGGATCCCAATGTAGCCCTGCACCGTGGGTAGGACCACATAACCCGTCCTCTCGGAGGGAAGCTGTCCATCAGGGGTAATGATGTTGAGGTCCAGACGCACACCCTCAGTCATCGGCGGATTCCCCCTGCAGCTCCCTGCCCTTCTCCACCGCCTGCTCGATGGTGCCCACCATGTAGAAGGCCTCCTCGGACAGTCCATCGTGTTCCCCGGCGAGGATCTCCGCAAAGCCTCTGACCGCGTCGTCTACCGACACGTAGACGCCGGGCATCCCGGTGAACACCTCGGCGACGAAGTTGGGTTGGGACAGGAACCTCTCGATCTTGCGAGCCCGCTGGACCGTCAACTTATCCTCATCGGACAGTTCATCGATCCCGAGGATGGCGATGATATCCTGCAGATCCTTGTAGCGCTGCAGCACCTGCTGTATCTCACGGGCCACACGGTAGTGCTGCTCACCGACGACGGTGGGATCGAGAATCCGCGAGGTCGAGGTCAGAGGATCCACGGCGGGGTAGATGCCCCGCTCCACGATGGCTCGCTCCAGCCGCACCGTCGAGTCCAGGTGGGCAAAGGTTGTGACCGGTGCCGGGTCGGTGTAGTCATCCGCCGGCACGTAGATCGCCTGCACACTGGTGATGGAACCCCGGTGGGTACTGGTGATGCGCTCCTGCAGGTTGCCCATCTCCGTGGCCAGGGTCGGCTGGTATCCCACGGCAGAGGGCATCCGGCCCAGGAGGGCGGAGACCTCGGATCCAGCCTGGGTGAACCGGAAAATGTTGTCGATGAACATCAACAGGTCCAGGCCCTGTTCCTCGCGGAAGTACTCGGCGATGGTGAGACCGGCCAGCCCGGTGCGGAAACGCGCTCCCGGGGGTTCATTCATCTGGCCGAAGACGAGGGCCGTCTTGTCGAGAACGCCCGACTCCAGGAGCTCGTTGTACAGATCGTTTCCCTCGCGGGTCCGTTCTCCAACTCCTGCAAACACGGAGTATCCCCCGTGCTCGTAGGCGACGTTGTGAATCAGCTCCATGATCAACACCGTCTTACCCACGCCGGCGCCTCCGAAGAGTCCGATCTTTCCACCCCTGGCGAAGGGACAGATCAGGTCCACCACCTTGATACCCGTCTCCAGCATTTCCGTGGCCGGGTCAACGTCGGCCACATCGGGCACCGGACGGTGAATCGGCCACCTCTCCTTCGTCTTTACGGGAGGCTTTCCATCGATGGGCTGACCCGTCACATCAAACATCCGTCCGAGGACCTCGTTGCCCACCGGAACCGAGATCGGCTCTCCCAGGTCCGTAGCTTCGGTCCCACGAACCAGGCCATCGGTGGAATCCATGGCAATGCAGCGAACCGCATTATCGCCGAGCTGCTGGGCGACCTCCAGCACCAGGCGGGGGGCATCGGAACGCTCAATCACAATGGCATTGTAAATGTTGGGAAGGTATGAACCCTCAAACACGACGTCAACAACGGGCCCCAGGACCTGGATCACCTTGCCAATCCTATCTTTACCTGGAGCACTCTGTCTATCTTCTGTCACAGACATTCCCTCCTTGCAGCCCTACCGGCTTTTCGCCAGGGATTCGGCGCCGCTCGCTATTTCCGCAATCTCTCGGGTGATGACCGTCTGCCGGGCCCGGTTGTACTCCCGGGTCAGGTCCTCGATCAAATCCCCTGCATTGTCTGTTGCACTCTTCATAGCCGTGACCCGTGCGGCATGCTCGGCAGCCTTGGCCTCGCTCAGAACCCTGAACATACTGTTCTCAATGAAGCGAGGTAGAAGCTCGGTGAATATACTCTCCGCCGAGGGTTCGTGCAGGTAGAGGCCGGAGGCGGGTTCCCCTTCTCCGGTGGGCGCCGCCAGGGGCAACAGGCGGAAAACCTCCACCGGGTGAGAGAACACCGACACAAAACGGGTATAGACCAGCCGGATCTCATCCACCCGCTCGGCTGAATACTCGCGGGTCGCCGTCCGACCCAGCGCACGAGCCAGCCCCAGATTGGCCTCCTCGCCGATGTTTATGAACTCATCAAAGAGGTCGACATCCCTCCAGCGGAAGTAGTCCCGGCCGCGCCTGCCCACCGTGATCAGGTCGACCTCGGCTCCCTGCTGCCCAGCGCGCATCTCGCGTTCCGCCCGTTTCAACACGTTGGAGTTGTATCCCCCGCACAGGCCCCGATCGGCACTGAAGCACATCATCAGGATCCGACGGACCGGTCGCTTCTTCAGCAGCGGTGACTCAAACTCTCTCTCGGCACCACCCTGCACAACGCGCCGGAGGAGCCCCGTGAGCGTCTCGGAGTAGGGCCGGGCTGCCCGGGCCTGTTGCTGGGTGCGGTACATCTTGGTCCGGGCGACCAGCTCCATTGCCCGGGTGATCTGGCGGGTGTTGTTGACCGCCCTTATTCTACGATGAATTTCCCTTGGATTGGCCATGTCACCTGGGACGATGTCCC
>SKXF01000151.1 GCA_007128555.1 Clostridia bacterium
AAGGGCGTCATCGTCGCCGCTGACCACGATGAGGCGATGGAGGCCCTCTCCGAGATCATGGTCGAGAAAAGGTTCGGTTCTGCCGGGGACCGGGTGCTCATTGAGGATTTCCTGACGGGTGAGGAGCTCAGTGTGATGGCGATTACCGACGGCAGGGGCCTGATCACCCTGGCCCCTTCCCAGGATCACAAGGCCCTTCTCGACGGGGGAGAGGGCCCCAATACCGGGGGAATGGGGACGTTCTCCCCGGTGTCCTTTTACGGCGAAGAGCTGGCCCATCGGGTCGAATCAGAGATCCTGCGGCCGACGGTGGAGGCGATGGCCAGGGAAGGTGCACCCTTCCGCGGGGTGCTCTACGCGGGATTGATGATCACCGACGAGGGTCCGATGGTGCTCGAGTTTAACGGTCGTTTTGGCGATCCTGAGACCCAGGTGGTCCTTCCCCGGATGGAGAGTGACCTGGTACCCCTGCTCCTGGCAGCTTCGGGCGCTGGAGGCGACCTGGAGAGCCTGGTGAGGGACCTGCGTTGGCGGGGCGAGAGTGCTGTCTGCGTGGTGCTGGCCTCGGGGGGCTATCCCGGCAGCTACGAAACGGGACGGCCCATCGAGGGGTTGGACGAGATGCTCGATGGCGTGATGGCCTTTCATGCCGGAACCGACTTTCGTGGGGGCCAGTGGCGGACAGCCGGGGGGCGCGTCCTGGGCCTGACGGCCCTGGGGCTGAACATGGAAGAGGCTCGAAGGAGGGTCTACAGCCAGATCGACCGGATTCGCTTTCGCGGGATGCACTACCGCACAGATATTGGGAGGTGAGATCGCCCACCCAACCTCCCGGCCCGGGATCACCCTGTGATACAATGATCAGGTGTATGGGGGAGAGGTGATCCGGGTTGAATCTATTAGAGGAACTCAACAGTGTACAGCGCGAGGCGGTGCTGCATCACGAGGGGCCCGCCCTGGTCCTCGCGGGGGCCGGCAGTGGTAAGACGCGGGTCCTCACGCGCCGCCTTGCGCACCTGATATCTGATCGGGGCGTCAGTCCCTTTTCCTTGCTGGCCATAACCTTCACCAACAAGGCCGCGAGGGAGATGAAGGAGCGGTGCGAGGGGCTGATCGGCGCCAACGTGCAGCACATGTGGATTGGAACCTTCCATGCGGTCTGTCTTCGCATCCTGAGGAGCAATGTATCCAGAACGGGATATCGGCCCGGTTTTGTCATATCGAACTCACGGGAACAGCGCAGTGTGGTCCGGGAGGCGATGAAGGAGCTCAACATCAGTGAGAAACGCCTGGATCCTCGGGCGGTCCTGAACGCCATCAGCACGGCGAAGAATCGGTTGCAGGGTCCCGCGGATCTCGAGGGCGGCAGCTACCCTTACATGCGCGAGGTCACGGAGATTTACCGCCGTTACCAGAAGTTGCTTCGCGGATACAACGCGATGGACTTTGATGATCTTTTGGCGCGGACGGTGACCCTGCTGCGTGACGATCCCGAGGTGCTCTCCTACTACCAGGAGAAGTTCGCCCACATTCTCGTCGACGAGTACCAGGATACCAATCATGTCCAGTACCGCCTGGTCAACCTGTTGTCCGGCGGATCCCGCAACGTCTTTGCCGTGGGAGATTCGGACCAGTCTATCTATGGCTGGCGAGGTGCAGACATCAACAATATTCTCAATTTCGAGGCCGACTTTCCCGACGCGCGGATCTACCGGATGGAGGAGAACTACCGCTCCACGGAGCCGATCCTGCGCGCGGCCCAACGAATGATCCGGTGCAATGAGCGCCGGCAGGAGAAGGACCTGTGGACACGGCGCAGCGGGGGAGATCCGGTCTGCTTCTACCAGGCTTCCTCGGGAGAAGAGGAGGCCCGCTTCGTCATCACTTACATAGAACAACTGGTCCGGGATGGGCATCACCGGTGGGCGGATTTTGGTGTGCTGTATCGAACCCACGCCCAGTCCCGGCTGCTGGAGGAGACCTGCATTCGGCGGGGGGTGCCCTACCGGATGTTCGGGGGCCAGCGCTTCTACGATCGGGCCGAGGTGATGGACGCCATCGCCATGATGCGCCTTCTTGTCAATGGCAATGACTGGGTCAGTCTCCGGAGAGTTATCAACAACCCCCGCAGGGGGGTGGGCGCGGTGACCGTCCAGAGGATTGAAGATTTCGCTGGCAGCGGCGGCCACGACATCTACGAGACCCTCGATCGTATCGATGAGGTGGACGGCATGCGGGGCGCCCAGAAACGAGGGGTTGAGGCCTTTGGTCGGGTCCTGCAGCGGGTCCGCAGCGAGATGCCGACGTCCGAGCCAGCGGAGCTGCTCAAGATGTTTCTCCTCGAAAGCGGCTACCTCGATCAGCTGGAGGGGCCGGAGGGGCAGAGCAAGAGGGAAAACCTCGACGAGCTGATCGGCAGTGCGGACACCTTCGTCCGGGATCTGCGGGGAGGTAGGATTCCTGGCGGTGCAGACCTGTCCGAACAGGGTGAAGAGGCTGTCGCTGCCTTTCTCAGCACCGTCGCCCTTCTGACGGACGCGGACGAATACGCCGAGGGGGGCGGGGAGATCACCCTGGGGACCCTTCACAGTGCGAAGGGACTGGAGTTTCCGGCCGTGTTCATCGTGGGGATGGAGGAGGGCCTGTTTCCCCACTCCCGATCCATGGAGAGCGTCGAACAGCTCGAAGAGGAGAGACGCCTGTGCTACGTGGGGATGACCCGGGCCCAGGATCGCCTGGTTCTGACCTGCGCCGGGATGCGGACCCTGTACGGGGAGACCTCCCGCACCATCCCCTCGCGGTTTCTCGGCGAGATTGGCGAGGAGAGGCTGTCGGAGGTGGGCCCCCCGGGCGGAGGTCAGCGAACGCCCTCCCAGGAGCGGCCAACCATGGGAGCGAATGAGAAGGATCTCGAGGTGTTCGCCCCAGGGGTGAAGGTTCGGCACGGGGTGTGGGGTGAGGGAACCGTGGTTCAGCAGAAACGAGCCGACGGTGACCTGGAGCTGACCATCGTCTTCTCCGAGGGCGGACTCAGGACCGTTGTGGCTGAGCAGGCTCCCCTGAAGAGGGTGGGCGAATGACGGTTTGATGAATCGTCGCACGGGGGAGGATGTTCCTTTGATGTCTGATGCCAGGCGATGGATGGCCAGGCTGGGCGTGGGTTGGTTGATGGGGATTGCAGTGGTCATTCCCGGTGTGAGTGCCGGGACCGTGGCACTGCTGTTGGGCGTGTACCCGGAGTGGGTCCGGGGGATGAGCCGCCTGGAGCTTGTGCGATTGGCTCCCCTGATCGTCGGCCTGGTGGGCGGGGTACTTGCGGGGGTGCAGTTGGTCCGCTGGGGGATTGCCGTGACCCCTGATGCGACCTCGGCTTTCTTTTTGGGCATCATGCTCGTGGCCGTCCTGGGGTTCCTCAGGAACAATCCCCCCAGGGGCACCCACCTGGTCGCGGCAGCGGTTTCCTGCGCCGTCGCATGGTGGCTGGCCCTGGTGTCCCTGGTCCAGCCCATGGGAGGGGCGGAGGCTCCCTCGGATGCCGCCATGGCCGTGGCGGGGGCCGTTGGAGCTGCGGCCATGACACTGCCCGGGATCAGCGGAGGTACGGTTCTGATCCTGATGGGCCTCTACCAGTCCACCATTGAGCTCGTTGCAGGCTGGCAATGGATCCCGATGGCCTTCTTTGGAGCCGGTGCCCTGGTGGGGATCGTCCTCATAGCCAGGATCATCAGGGCGGTGCTCATGCGGTGGGAGGCCCCGGTGATGGCCGTCCTGGTGGGCCTTATGATCGGATCCATGCGAGCCCTCCTTCCTGCGGGCGGGTGGAGCCCGGTCTCGGGAGTTGCCTTCCTGGCGGGAGCGATCCTGTGTGGTGTGTTGGTGTTCGGACGACGAAGGTAGTGGAGAATCCCGGAGTGCAGAGAGGAAGGCCGATCAGAACTATGACCAGGGCAGGTAGAAGGTTGTTGCTTGTATTGATCGTGTTGTCACTTGCAGTGGGAGGTTGTGGCCCGGAGACCGTTGAGCCCGAGCCCGAACCGGAGCCTGAACCCTCCAGGGAGCTGAGGGTGCTGGCTGTATGGGATGGGGCGGCAGTTTTGAATCCGTTGGTTAACTGGCCGGAGGCTGGGGTGACGGCGGGTCTCATGTACGGTACGCTCTTTCATCTTGATGGCGATCGCAACCTCCAGCCCTACCTCGCAGAGGAGATGACCTCGGTCGGTAGCAGGGTTACCCTTAAGCTGAGGCCTGACCTCATGTGGCATGATGGTCGAGAGGTGACAGCCGACGACATTGAGTTCACCCTGCACACGCTGCTGGATCCTGAGTTCACCGGGGCCGATCCCGGGAGCGAGTTTGACTTCATTGCTGGTGCGCGGCAGTTCCGGACCGGGGCGGCGGAGAGGATTGCGGGCATCGACGTGCAGGATGAATGGACGATCCGCTTCACCGTTGAACCCGGGGCAGGGTTGTGGAACCTGTACTTCCTGAGCCCGGTGCCCCGCCATGTTCTCGGGGACATTCCCCCGGGCGAGCTGGAGGATGCCATGCGGCGGGAGTCGCCCATCGGTTCTGGGCCCTACCGCTTTGAAGACGCCCGGGAGGTTGACCTCGGTACGGAGATTGAACTGGCCTGGTTTCCGGAGTTTCCCCTGGAGGGCGGCGAGATCGAGCGAGCAACGGTGTTGCTGTCTCCCCAGGTGCCTGCAGGTGAGGATCCGGATTTCGATGTGATCCTGGTTTCCGGCCTGCTGTCTCCGCCGGTTCCCGAGGGGTTTTCCTCTCAGAAACTCCTCGCAGAGGGGTTTGAGTACCTGGGAATGAACCTGCGGGATCCGGTGCTGGGACAGGCCCAGGTCCGCAGGGCAATAGCCGGAGCGGTGGACCGACGGAGAGTTGCAGAGGATCTGTTCGGCGAGCACGCTCAACTCGTTGATGCGCCCGTGCCCTGGGCTTCGGAGGAGGAACTCGCCAGGCACGTCTTCAACCCAGAGGCGGCCGAGATACGCCTGACCGGGGCCGGTTTCACCCGGGACGATGACGGATGGATGAGAACCCCTGAAGGCGAGGCGGTAAGGCTGTATCTTGCCTATCCCACGGGAGATGTGCGCCGGGAGAGGGCCGCGGAGGGGATTGCTGCCGACCTTGCCGAGATTGGAATCCGTGTCGATCCTGTCCAGATCCAGGGGGATCTTCTGCTGCACAACCTCCATGTTAGAAATCGGTTTGACATGTATCTTCTGGCGATGCCATGGGAGATGAGCTCCCCCAGGAGTACCTGGGGGGCCGGCAATATATGGGGTTATGAAGCATTACAGAGCGATAGGAGGGATGACTGGGTATTTGCCGTCACAGAGGATCTCCCGGTCCTGTTCTTGGCCGATCCCGGCAGTATTCTCATGATCAGCTCCGATCTGGCTCCGGTCGCTTCCTGGAGCATTCCACCACTGGGAGATTTATTTTTGTGGACTTGGACAACCGAGGCAGGAAACTAGGAATCGATGAATAATATGTACTATAATGTTGCGTAGGTATACGCAATATCTCGTTATACCATACATGTTAGTTTCAGAGTAGAACGGGGTGATTATGTGTCGGATGCATTAGTGAAGGTTGAAGACTTAAAGACTTACTTCTACACGGAAGATGGTATG
>SKXF01000097.1 GCA_007128555.1 Clostridia bacterium
CGAGATGGGATGCTGAGCACCTGGAGCGGGCGTGCGAGCGGATTGTGAACATCGAGCGACTGTACCTGGTGCGGGCGGGCATCTCTTCGGCCGATGACAGGTTGCCTGTGCGGTTCACCCAGGAGCCTTTGCCTCCGGATTCGGGTCCCTCCGCCGGAAGCAAGGTGGAACTGGACCAGATGCTTGCGGAGTACTACCGGGTGCGTGGGTGGGACCCGGAGACCGGACGACCGACCCCGGAGACGCTCTCCCGGCTGGGTCTGGTTGATGCGTGAGGCGGGGGCGACCTGCCCCCGCCGCTGGTGTCACGTCAGCTTCTTGTTGGAATAGTGCAGTACTTCACCCAGCCCGGCCCGCTCAATGATGCTCAGGATCTCATCGGTGGTCTTGTGGGCTGCTGGCCAGCTGTCCCAGTTTGCCACCCGCGCCATGATTCGTGCGACGAGGGTGCTGTCGCTTCGCAGGTCCAGGGAAGAGACTTTATCCAGGGTGTCGGCGATGGTGTGTCCCCAGTTTCGCCCAGTCTTCACCCCGGAGATATCCGCAAGGCGACCGCTTGGAATCCCCATGTATGAGAAGGGGTACATGTCGGAGCTCATGCCAAATGCGGTATCGGTGACGAAAGGCCATTTCATGTCCCCGGAAATCTGCTTGAAGACAGGCAGCAGTTCGGGCCAGGCCTGCAGCATCACGGCCTTCTCTCCGCTGCGACCGGCTCCGTCCAGGTTCAGCATGAAATCAATGCGGTCCAGTTCTCCCTGGTGCGCCTGTACATAGCGGCGGCTCCCGATTAGCCCGATTTCCTCCACGGGGAAACATAGGATCCGGATGGTCCGGGCCAGTCGCCCGCGGTGTCGGGCGAGCAGGCGTCCCGATTCCATGGCCACCGCAGCGCCAGAGGCATCGTCCATGGATCCGGGCGCGATGTCGTGGCCATCGAAGTGGGCCCCAATGATGACGACCCGGTCGCCCAGCTCTGCTCCGGGAATCTCACCGACTACGTTCCATGAGATCATTTCCTCGACCCAATTCTCGGTTTCGATGCGGACGCGAACCTTTCCGTCACCGGATGATTTGGCCAGGCGGATCAGGTGCATCCCCTCTTCGCGGGAGATGGCAATGCCCGGGATCTCGGCGCCGGGCCGCAATCCCCCGGTCTCGACGAGGAAACCTCCCTGGTCCCGCATCCAGATGAATCCTGCCGCTCCCGCAAGGACGGCCCGACCGTATTTCTCCAGGCGGTGTATGCCGCGCCCGATCCAGTGAGGCGACTTTGCATCGACGATGATAATCTTTCCGGCGAGGTCCTCCTGTTGAGATTCCCATTCAGCAGGGGTCCCGAGTCCCATGTAGTGGAGTTCGCCTTCGACCGAGAAGCTGCCGCAGTGGGGAAGAGATATTACGTCATACTCCTTCCTTACCGGCTGGGTCGCCGTGAGAGAGGCGGTACCACGGCGCCACCCAGTATAGGTAAACGGCTCCTCATGCACGTTATCAAAGCCATAGCTGCGCATCTTATCCAGCATGTACTCGACGGCCTCACGTTCGCTTTCGGTGCCACCAAATCGCGAGCCCATGTCCGACAGATCTTCGACCAAGGTGTATGGCTCATCGGAGAGCATTCCCTCACCCAGCAGGTCCCGATCTAACGCCACCATGTAGCCTGCGTTCATCATTGACATTCCTCCCTCAGGTTTCCAGGTATTTGACGAACCATTCGCAAATCTTGTCCAGGCGGAAGACTCGATGCCAGGGCTTGCCGCCCCGGCTGAGGCCGTGGCTTTCCCCGGAGAACCGCACGAACTCCGTCGGAATGCCCAGCTTCTTCAAAGAGATAAAGAGCTGTTCGCCGCCATCGATGGGACAGCGCAGGTCCATGTCCGAGTGGATGACCATCAGCGGGGTGCTGCAGTTGCCGATGTGGAAGATCGGGGAAGCTTCCAGGTAGTTCATGGGCACTTCCCAGGGGAGGCCACCCATATCCTCATCGCTCATGAATCCAATGTCACTGGTGCCGAAGCCACTGTAACGGTTGACCACTGAGCGCATGCTGACGCCCGCCCTGAATCGGTCCGTGTGAGTGACAATCCAGTTTGTCATGAAACCGCCGTAGCTTCCTCCCGCTACACCGAGTCGCGTCGGATCGATGAAGTCGAACGTCTCGAGGGCCGCATCGATACAGCCCATGACATCTCGATAGTCCAGGTTGCCCCAGTCCGAACGGATGACGGCGCAGAAGTCTTCTCCGTAGCCCTGGCTTCCCCGCGGGTTGCAGTAGATGACGACATGGCCCTGGGATGCAAGGACCTGGAACTCATGAAAGAAGCAGTCTCCGTACATGCCCATGGGGCCACCGTGGATCTGCAGTACGGTTGGATATCGCTTACCAGGATCGAAGTTGGTGGGCCGGATCATCCATCCGTCGAGATCGAGGCCGTCCACCGTGAACTGGAATCGCTCGGGTTCGACCACCTCCAGGGGGCAGAGTGTATCGGCATTGGGATCGTAGACCGTCTCGTTTGTCCAGGGGGTTTTCATGTCCAGGGCCCTGATCCGCCCTGGGGATGTGCCGTCAAGGACGATGATCACGGCCCTGTCTGCCGCGGGGGCCAGGTCGAAGCCGGAGACCACGTGTTGCCCGGTCGTCACAGCCTCGGGCTGGCCCCCGTCGCGGTGAACGCGGAAAAGATTTACGGAGCCCCGAACGCTGCCTGGGAAGAACAGGTGCTCGCCATCTTGCGAGTAGATGGGAGCGACGGGCCCGGAGCTCCGGAGGTCAGATATCGAGGCATCCTGGACCGGGTAATCCCACGAAGACGTGAGGCACTGGGGCTCACCGCCCTCAACGTCCACGGTCCACAGGTGGGGGGTGGAGTAGTTGCCACTGGGCCGGATGTGGCCGGCGTAGGCCAGGTGAGTGCTGCCTGGAGACCAGGCCGGGTTGAACACAGGTCCCTTCGAGGGCGTAAGCTTCCTGGGAGTTCCTCCTTTCGGAGGTATGATATACAGGTCGGTGTGGCGCTGGTAGTCATTTTGGGGGTCCAGGTTGGAGGTGAAAGCGATCCACGCCCCGTCGGGTGACCAGGTTGGCCCAGACACATCGAAGGCTCCGGCTGTCAGGAAGTCGGGACCTGGGAGGCCGTCTTCCGACATCTCGACCGAGACCGTGGCCAGGTGTCTTCGCTTCTCGTCGAAGTAGCCCACGCCATCCCACTTGTACCGAATGCGCGTGATTACCTTCACATCGCGATTGAACGTCTCATATGGGTCGTTGTCTTCATCGGGTTCACACGCTCGAACTGGGCCGGAGGGAGGCACCGGGGCGGTGATAGCGAGGTGCGTACCGTCCGGAGACCAGCATAACTCCCGGACCCCGTGCTTGAGATCCGTGATCTGCCGGGCCTCTCCCCCTGACGTTGGGATGACCCAGGCCTGTTTCGTGTTCTCCCCCGCCGCGTCCGTGGGGCGATCCGAGAGAAAGGCGATGTGTGTTCCGTCGGGAGACCAACGTGGGTAGGTATCGCTCCCGTGGTCCATGGTCAGGGAGCCTGGCTTCCCTCCCCACCGGCACCACATCAACTGGGAGCGGTACTGGTTGTCTTCCTCGTCTATGCGGGTGACCACCCAGCACATGCTCTTCCCGTCTGGGGACATCTGGACGTCGCTTACGGTCTTCATCTTCAGCAGGTCTCGTGAATCAACCCGGGTGTCATTGCTCACCTGGCATCTCTTCCTTTCCTCGATACGTGCAGCCATTGCATACTGTATTCCTTCGTCGAGGGGGTACCAGCTCCTGCTTGCCCATCCGATTGAGGAAATCGAGACGGAATCAGCAGTTTTCTGCGAGGGCTCGTTTGCACCTCTCCCGGTAAGTGGGTGCTCCCCTGGGGACGGCGATCACCCCTGGAGACGCCCTCCAGGTCGGCAGGTTCTCCAGGGGATGATGTGACTGCGCCTGTCATCGTCCTGTCCCTTCGGACATAGGGTACGTTGAGACGGGGTTCGGCATCTGGGCATGAACGGGGGCAGAGGAGCGAAGCTTGCTCCGGACGAAGGGGAGCTGCTTCCGACGCGGTCGCCTGCAGGGCATTGGGGGTGAGAACCCGTGCATGAACGCAACGGTCACTCGGCGAAGGGGGGGAAGGGGCCGGGCCTGGAACAGGCGTCGCGCCTGGTTCTCACGGTGTTTATCCTGCTCCTTGTCCTGGGTTCGGCGGTGCAGGTTCTGAATTTCGAGGTGGGCACCCTCATCGCGCAGTGGGTCCTCATCCTGGTTCCCGCCCTGTGGTACCTGGGGCGTCACCGGGTGCATCCTGGGGATTTCGCCCGCATGAGGATGCTCGAGACCCGGTACATTTCGCCCGTACTGCTGCTCACCCTGTGCACCTGGATGATCAATGTCCTGCTCACCGTCATCCTGGTGACCCATCTCGCACGGCTCGGGTTTGAACCCCTGGATGGTATTCCTCCCCCGACGACGCTAACGGATCTCGGGCGCTACCTGTTCCTGGTCGGAATCTCAGCCGGAGTTTGCGAGGAGATATTCTTTCGCAGTGCCATATTGCCCTCGGTTGAAGCATCCGATGGGACCCTTGCAGCACTCATGTTCAGTTCCCTGGTCTTTGCCCTGTTCCACGGATCCTTCACCAGCCTCATCACGATGTTTTTCCTGGGCCTGACGATCGGGGTGGTTGTGATCAAGACCCGCTCGATCGTGGCAGGCATACTGCAGCACACCGTCAACAACGTCCTGGCGGTTTCATCCTTTTATGTGCTGACGAACGACTCGATGGCAGGCTACCTGGAGGGGATGGGGCCCCACGTGTACCTATCGCTGGCCCTGTTGGCCCTCCTGGGTTACGCCTGGTCCCTGGGGATGTTGAACAGGCTTTCTCCCGTGGGCTCCGTCCTGGAGAATCGAACAAGATGGCTGCCCTGCGGGTGGTTGAACTGGGCGACGATCCTTCTGGCAATCATCGCTGCCATCCTCATGTCTGCTGAGCTCCTGGTCGGATTCCGGCTAGTACAATCGCTGGAGGTCCTGTGATACGATCAACACGGATGCCGGGTCGTCGGGGTGATCCAGGCTGCTTGTGGACGCATTCAGACCTTCTGCGCAGAAAGGAAAACCTGCAATGGAAGAGGTACTGTCGGTGAAGGGGTTAACCCGAACCTACGGCGACACGGTTGCGCTCAGCGATGCCAGTTTTGCCGTGGGCGCCGGCGAGATCCTGGGGCTCCTGGGCCCAAACGGAGCGGGCAAGACCACGTCGATTCGGATCATTATGGACATCATTTCAGCAGACTCAG
Organism: Clostridia bacterium; assembly: GCA_007128555.1. The sequence goes on from SKXF01000097.1 coordinate 5,311, forward strand.
GAGAGGTCACCTTTAACTTCAGCGGTGCGCCGCTCCACAGCAAGGAGCGGATTGGCTACCTGCCCGAGGAGCGGGGGCTGTATGAGGATGCAAAGGTCCTTGACAACCTCCTCTACTTCGCCCGCCTCAAGGGAATGGACATCGCCAGGGCCGAGGCATCTGCCATGGCCTGGCTGAACAAGCTGGAGATGGCGGACTGGGGGCAGAAGAAGCTCGAGCAGCTGTCCAAGGGTATGCAGCAGAAGGTTCAGTTCATCGCCAGTGTGCTGCATGAGCCCGATCTCCTGGTCCTCGATGAGCCCTTCTCAGGCCTTGACCCGATC
>SKXF01000093.1 GCA_007128555.1 Clostridia bacterium
CTGCATGGATGGGAGACCGGTTTTGCGAAGGCTCCATGACAGCCGCTTCCCGCGACTTCAGCTGGAGATGAAAGACGGGCATAGGCGCTGAACACATCCCAACGGGTTAGCAGAAGGTCTGTACGGCGCGGATCACCCGTCACTTAGGAGCATGATGCAGCTGGATCCTGGAGCCATCATGCGCAGGTACTTTCGCCCTCTCCGCGAAAGATCCCAGGGAACATCATCCGGCGGCCCCGACGTAGGCGGTATAGGAAACAATGAGCAGCAAGATCAAGAGCCCGTGGATGATCGCACCCACGGTACTGAGAACCTTCCCTGCAAGGGCCAGGCTCATCCCTGTGTCGGTGCTGCTTTCGATCTCCCTTATGCTGCTGGTGGCATAGACCCATCCCATGATGCCGAGGAACAATCCGAGTCCAGGAACGATGATCGATAGTATACCCAGGGCAAAGGCCAGAACAGCCTTGTGGTTCATCTGTCTATCGTGATCTTGAGCCATCTCGTTCATCCTCTCACGTAATGTTGACCATGGATCGAGATCAGCCCTCAACCATGTCTTGTCTTGTGCGATGACGGGACCGGTCAACCGAGTCCCGAGTTCCTGGAACAGGCACCAATCTCCTGCACAATCGATGCCACATTGGTTACTATCAACGACGGTTTCGCCCCGCGAATCGGCAGGACTAGGATACCCACCCGGGTCCGCTGCCATCAGAGTTGAAGCCGAGGACATGCCTCGCATGCTTCGCCTGCTGCATGCAGGGCGATTCGTCCTCAAACGGATTGCATCCCCTCTATTACATCGACCAACCTCCCCGCCAGGTGACCGCGGTAGATCTCACCCTTCTCCGAATCAGCCTTTGTCGGGCACCCCTTCACCCCTCCTGTTAACCGGGGAGAAGCCATCGGCCGCGGAACGTACACGAGGGAGTCTCCCGGCTCCCGGGGATCCACGTGGTAGAGTGGGGTCTCCTCCTCCGGATGATCCTCCGCCTTGTCCATGTTGACGAGATCGGGGTTTGATGCGAGAAGATGGGACGTCTCGATCTCCTCAGCATGGCCGACGGGGCCAAATCCGAGCTCGTTCGCAACTTCGGTCGACATGTAGGCGGGGTCGAAAATCTCAATCCGGCACCTGGGCATCTCCCGCTGGACCCTCTCGCACACCAGCTGCATCCAGGGTAGGTTCGCAATGCGGTGCCCGTTGACCAACACAAACCGGGAAAAACCTCCCAACGCCAATGACCGAACGACGTCGTAGACGAACTCCAGCAGGATCTCCGGCCTCACCGTCACGGTTCCCGGCAACATCATGTGATGAGAGGACATCCCATACCAGAGGGGAGGCGCGATCACTGCCCGGACCGACGCTGCCGCGCGTTCCGCCAGGTCAATGGCAACGAAACTGTCCGTGCCCAGGGGAAGGTGCCGCCCGTGCTGCTCCGTTGAGCCCACAGGCACAAGCACCACCGGGTCCTCCCCAGCCACCAGCTCCTCCACATCTTCCCACGTCAAATCGGTCAACCGAAATCCCTTCACACCCATCCCCCCAATCTTTTGAAAACAGTGCAACGTACAGGACGGCAAGCTACCCTAAGGGCGTTCGCCGGAGCCGATCCGAATCCTTCCCCCTCTCCTGTCAGCTCCTAAGGTATGAGCGGACTTGACGGATGCGGCTGGAAACCCTAAACTATGAATGAGCACTCATTCAGGGAGGTTTTCGCGTGGACAAACGAGAGCAAATTCGACAGGGCGCGATTGAGGTCATCGCACAGAGGGGTTTCCATGCCGCCACGACCCAGTTGATTGCCGGGGCAGCCGATGTGGCCGTGGGCACCATCTACAATTACTTCAACAGTAAAGACGAGATTCTCAGCTACATCATCGAAGTGGAATGCACAAACCGCACCCGGTTTCTTCGCCAGATGATTGAGACCGAGTGGCCGGTTAGCAGGAAGCTGCGCGCATTCCTCGAGATGCACTTCGACCAGATCCGCGATAATCCCGCCCTGGCACGCCTGATGCTGCAAGAATGCCGGTTCGCCGGACAGGACGAAGCCGACCCGGTTCGCGATCGCTACATGAAAATGCCCCGCTTGCTGGGCCAGATGCTGGCAGGTGATCCAGATGATCCAGATGTAGGGGCACAGATCCGGGGTACGGCCCTATTCGGAGCCGTCCAAGCCTTCACCCTGCAATTTCTCCTCACACCGGAGTCACTCGAGGTGAAGACCGTCGTGGATCATCTCGTTGATCTATTTCCCGGGCAATGATGTTTTTTTTCGACGAGTGTGACTGAGCACTCACTCACCTGAAAGGTTGGTAACTACCATGAGCACAGTATTGCTGATCGTCGGAGCACTGGTCGTCCTGGCCTGGTCCTACCTGCGAGATCGGGAGAAGACAGCCCGGAGTCTGCGGATTGCAAGGCGACTCTTTCTGCAGACTGCAGGGCAGATCGGTTCAATCCTGGCCCTCGTCGGCCTGCTCCTGGCACTGATCCCCGAACAATACATTCGAGTCGCGCTGGGAGGACCCAATGCCTCGCTCAGCACCCTGTATGGTGCAACCATTGGAACCATCACCATTCTGCCGGCCTTCGTGGCCTTCCCCCTCGCGGGGTCCCTGGTAGAGAGGGGCGCCCACGTGATTGCCGTGGCCGCCTTCATCACCACCCTCACGATGGTGGGCTTTGCGACCCTGCCGATAGAGATCGCCCACTTCGGCAAGAAATTCGCCCTGCTCAGGAACGCCTTCAGTTTCGTAGCGGCCCTGCTCATTGCCCTGGGAATGGTGGTGCTGTTGTGAGAATCGTAAAGATACTGAAACGAAACAAGCTGCCCTTCATCACCCTGACAACCTACGCCGTCGTATTTGCGCTGGACAGCGCCATCTTCGCCCGGGCCGTACAGAACACCTGGATGTACGTGAGGGAGATGCTGGAGATCCTGCCCGCGGTCTTTGTCCTGTCCGCGCTGATCACGGTGTGGGTCCCCCCTGATGTAATCCTTCAGAACTTCGGAACCGACTCGGGCATCCGCGGGAAGCTGATGTCGGTGGTGGTCGGGTCGCTGTCGGCGGGCCCCATCTATGCGGCTTTTCCCATCACCCAGTCACTGCTGCGCAAGGGAGCCAGCCTGGCCAACGTGGTCATCATCATCAGCGCGTGGGCCGTGGTGAAACTGCCCATGTTGATCGTGGAGAGCCGGTTCCTTGGCGTCCAATTCGCCGCGGCGCGATACCTCCTTACGGTTCCCGCCATCCTCCTCATCGGCTACTTCGTAGACCGGTCAACCACCCGAGCGGAGGTGTTGGAGGCCGGACAGCCGGTGCAAGCCTCGCCGTCTTCCGTCACAGACCGCCTGCAGGAGGTGTTACCCGGCCACAATTGCGGTGCCTGTGGCTTCACCGATTGTGCCGCCTGTGCAAGATCCCTGGCCCAGGGCGAGGTCGAGCCCGAAGCCTGTGTCATCGCCGATGAGAAGGTCCTTGACCAGCTCAGGGATATCCTGAAATAGACCGGTGCCCAGCGGGCGGTGAAACCTCCCCCGCTGGGCACCGGGATTCACTCGCAACATCGACAATGCCTCGGTGGCGCCCAATCACTCCTCAGCCGCCATCGACGCGTCCGGACACCGCAATCCCGGCATCCTGCAACATCCTCAACGTCGCATCCCGGTCCAGGCCCATCTCCTGCGCCAGGTAATCCACCTCGGCACCGTCCATCCCATCCATGCCTTTGCCGGTGACCTGGGCCTGGAGGTAACGGTGACGAAACGCATCCAGGTCCACCTCCCGGACGGACATCTGCCTGGGATGATCGGGAATCACAATGGACTCGCCGGCGACCTCCTGTCGGGGATCTCCCCTGGCGATTCGGACCCCATTTTCACGGGCAAAGGTGATCTGGGCCGTGTGCAGCTTCCCAGCACCTGTGCCCTCCGTCTCCTGCACGACCACGATCTGGTCCCGATCCAGTTGTTGCGCAATGCAAAAGGCGGCCGCCAGGGATGTATTCCCTGCTGGCCCCCGCGAAAGGCCCTCCAGCTGCGCCAGCATCTCCGTGGCAAAAAACACGTCTCCCTGGCTGACGGTCACGTATCGGTCAATATATCGAAGGGGGCGGGCCGCGTTCAGAGGGACGTCCACCGACTCGGGATTGTACAGTGATGGATAGCCGTAACCAGTGTGACCGGTACTGAAGGTCTTGCGGCTGAACAGGGCATCATCATGGAGGTTGAGCTCCCCCAGGTCCACGGAAACGGCCACGCGCTCTGCCGCACAACCAACCTTCGCAAGCCCCCGGGCTGTGCCCGTAACATTTCCGCCGCCAGCGTGGGTCACCAGCACCACGTCCGGATCACGCCCACACAGCCTGCGTATCCCTTCGGCGATTTCACAGCCCAGGGTCTCGATGCCCGCTATGCTGTGGGGCAAATACAGGGAGGCACTGAAGTAGCCCGTCTCCTCGAGAATCTGCAGGATCACGTTGTTGAACACCTCCGGACCGACGGTGAGCTGTTGCACCTCGGCCCCGTAAGACTCGCAGGCCCTTCCCTTCTCCAGGGACTCTGGCTGGCCACGCATCTGGCTGTCGTAGACCTCCTGGATGATGATGGCCTTCAATCCCCGGCGCGCAGCCTGGGAGGCAACGGCGGCACCATAGTTCCCGCTGGTCGCAGCGACCACTCCGGGGTAGCCCCGTTCAGCAGCGAAATACACCGGCAGCGAGGCCCTCCGGTCCTTGAAGCTACCCGTCGGATTGGCGGCCTCATCCTTGAGAAAGATTCGGGCTCCCTTGCCCGGTCCTGCAAGACGACGCGCAAGCTCCGTGATGTTCCTCAGTTCGGCCAGGGGCGTGCGGCCGACAAGTATCTCCCGCTGGATCTGTGCAACGCGGTCGATGTCCAGCCCCACCTCGCACATCAGGGCTTCGTAGTCCCAGCTCAGCCGCGAAGGTTCATATCGCGCGTAGTCAAGCCCCAGGGCTCTCATGAGCACATCGCGTCCCCTGCTCGACTCCCTTGACTTATCGGTGATTTTACTCAAAGGTCGCTGCACCTCCCCGCCAGCGCCAGGCGCAGTACTTTCCCGACATGACCCAGCTCCGGCACGATCTCACCAAATCCGTGCTCATACCGGGGCCTGACCTTCACCGCAACCCCCCGCAGCCTTCGCCCAGCCAGGGTCTCAATGTCCACCTCATCACCCACCCGGCCCTCGCCCAGGGCCCAGCCGTTCACGTAACTCTCGAGGGGAACCGCCCTCGTGCTTGATGGGAGGTGGGGATCCCGCTCCCCAGCAGAGAGCACCACCTGCTGTATGCGGATCCAATCCCCTCTTCTGACCTCCTCCTGCATGATGTCTCCTCCTGTTCATCAAAAAGTCGCCAGGGCCCTGCTTTCGGTGTCGCACACCAACATGTGCCCCGGCTCGTGCGACATCAGCAGCTCGGGATGACTCTGCATCGCAACCACCTGGGGGGTCACTCCGCAGGCGTGAAACACCGGCACATCTCCGGGCTCCATCACGGGGGGATCGCCGAAACGAACCGCATCCAGATCCTCGATGCCGATCTGGGCGGGATCACCCACGTGCACCGGGGCACCGTGGGC
>SKXF01000445.1 GCA_007128555.1 Clostridia bacterium
GGTCCGAGCTCACCGACAACATCGAACTCATGAAGTCCCTGCTTCCCGACGCGTCCCCCAGGCTGTTCCGGCCGCCCTTCGGATCCTACAACAACCGCATGATGGAGGTCACCGAAGACGAACTGGGGTTGATCACCATCCAGTGGAGCGTCGATAGCCTCGATTGGAAGGAGGTCACCCCAGAGTACGTCCTCAACCGTGTCATGACCCTTGTCCATCCCGGGGCGATCCTCCTGTTTCACAACAACGCCGAACCCACCGCAGAGGCACTGGCCGACATCATCGAACGGCTGCACGAGGAAGGCTACGAAACCGTCCCGGTCTCCGAAATCCTCCATCGCAGTCCCTACGAGGTAGATCACCGCGGTCAACAGATCCCGGGCAGATGATCTACTGGGTCAGGTACCCGCCCTCCACGGGAATCAGCTGGAAGATCCGCTCCTCCTCGCCCGTCTGAGCATTGATGTACACGATGAACTCATGGTCTCCCATGGTGCCCCGGATCTCCCAGGACAGCACCTCTTCGAGGCAGTCCCGCGGTATGAGAGCCAGGTGGGTCTCGGTCGGCGTCAGGGCCGGGTTGACCCGGCTCAGCGCGTCCTCCTCGCTGATCTGTGGCGTCCCGATGCTCCGATCCGTATGGGCCATGAGGTAGGAGGAGGCGTCGAATCCGAGGATGGCACCATCCTCCAGGGAAACCAGTACCTTCACCTGGTCAGGATACACCAGCACACCCTCCTGTTCGACGACGAAATTCGTCACCGCCCGGTTGCCCTCGCGATGCGTGAAAAGAGGATGCAGCTGCGTGTAGCCCACCGCCTCAGCAAAGGCCGCAGCAGCATCCCTCGCTTCCTCCAGGCTGAGCGTTGCCTCTGCAGGCTCCACCCCGGTGTTCATCCACACCAGGTGGCCTCCCTTCTTGGACAGGTCAAGCCAGTACTGCTTCCCCCCAGCGACAGCCGTGAACGTGTACGCAGGGATGGTACCCCGCACCTCCGACACCTTCTCAACGGTCAGCTCGCCCTGGTCCACCTCGGAGAGGAGTTCCCTGACCCTCTCCCGGGCCCTCTCTTCACTGACCTGGGCCCCGGTCAGTCCCCTCGGCTCAAAAGCAAACACGTGGTCAGAAAAGGCTCCGTCGTAGATCAGTGTTGGATACTCCGTCAGGTGCTTCTCGATGCTCGACATGCCCACCATGCCATCGTCCAGCTCGATTGCATTGTACGAGTGCTCGCCGCGCACCTGCAGCGTGCTCCAGCGATGACCGGCATCCTCCAACTTTCCTCGCAACTCATGCAGTGCCATCCCCAGTTCGGCTGCCTGCTGGTGCAGTCCGATCAGATCCTCCTGTTCATCGGACGTGAGCGTACTCCCCCGTGATACCGACCGCGCCAGGGACAGGGCGTAATCCCCCGTCTGGTTGAGGAACGTACCGGTTCGCAGAAGCGTGGTGTGCCCCATGGGTATGCCACCAAGATCCGATGTGGCGGACTCCGCATACCTCCAGGCCTGGGTCAGGTGCAGCATCATTTGCGATGGCGATCCCGCCACCAGGGACTTGGCCAGGTTCAACTCCATGTTCTCGACGTTGTGCAGCAGGGTGTAAAACGCTCGCTGGCGCTCACCCTCCAGGTAGTTGATCGCGACCTGGCGTCCCCGGTACTCGCCGTAACCCCAGGCTCCCGTGGCAATCAATGCCAGTAGCAGGAGCGCGACGGACCAACGCAGGAGCTGGTCGCTGTGAATTCGTCGGGTCTTCGCTGTCCTTGTTTCCTCGTGTTCCCGTTGTTCTCTCAGCGGACTCTCCCCCTTATTGTGCGAATACATGGCGCCCAATCTGGGTCACGATGCTCCTGGACCACACCCACGGGTTGACCGGCTTGTAAGGGTTCCAGAAGTATACCGCACCGTAGCTGGGATCCCATCCGTTCAACGCATCGCGCACGGCGCGGTTCGCATCAGCTGATGGCTCCAGCCAGATCTGCCCGTCGGCCACGGACTCGAAAGCCAGGGACTGGTAGACGACCCCACTGATCGTGTTGGGAAAGGAGGGACTCTGCACCCGGTTCATGATCACGGCTGCCACCGCCACCTGCCCCACGTAGGGTTCACCCCGGGCCTCGGCCGACACCACCCGGGTGAGCAGGTCAATGTCGTCACTGCGAGCTACCCCGGTGGTCGCAGCGGGCGTTGCCGCCGCTCCAGCTCCCACCGGCAACCCCAGGGCCGCGTAGGTCTGCGGCCCCACAATGCCGTCAACAACCAGGCCATTTCTCCTTTGGAACAACCGCACGGCCTCGGACGTCTGTGCACCGAAGACACCACTGATGGGCCCGTCGTAATAATCCCACTGGGCCAATCGGTTCTGGACCTCCCTCACGGCCTGTCCACTGGAGCCCCAGTAAAGGGTAGGCCTCTGCTGCGCCTGGGCCAATGACGAGAGACCTCCTGCAAAGCCCATCCACAGGAGAATCCCAACCACGACAATTGCTACGACCCATCGTTTCATGTCACTGTCAAGAACCATTTGATGGACCACCCCCAGCAGTATTCTGCTGCAATAGCGTCCATTTATGCCTCAGGGACAAAGATGATCCCGTGGACGACGGGAGGAGATCAATCGGTGCAACACAATGAAAGGGCGGCCCTGGCCCCGAACTCTGCTCACTGCGGCCAGGAAATCCCCTGCACAACCGGGAGTGTCCCTGATGACAGGCTGCATTGGGCACCCAACGTTGAAAGCGCCCCCCTGGCAGGTGGGCGCTTTCAGGTGATCCTATTGCAGGTTATCCTGGACGACACCCGGTCGTCCTCAGCAGCTCTTTCAGCCGGGACGATACCGGGCCAGGAGGTTCAACTTCTCTCGCATATCATCCGCAGAAGAAGAACTCCCCGTAACCGTACGACCCTTGCCACTCGAACCCGAGCCATCCCGGTTAAAGGGACGATGCAGGACAACCGTGTCAGACTGGGACCTCTGGTACGTCTTCCGGTTACTGACGGGTTTGCTAACCGGCGGTTCGCCACCACGCTCATCACTGCACGTCTCTTCCGCCTCAGAACGAGGGGCATCAGCAGAGGGATCCTCCGCACTCGGTTCGTTTCCATTCGTCGCTTCGGCGTGCACGTCACCCACCTCCTCGAGGAACTCGGGTTGCGTGTCATCAACTCGCCCCGAACTGAAATCAGGGGGCTCACTGCCCCCAGTAATAGAGGACATCGAAGCCAGGAGACTGCCCGGCGGAGGCAGTACGCCGTTGGACGAGACATGGCCATCAGACCATTTCCCAATCTGCCCTTTCATCCAGCTGGATATCTGGCCCAGGGGGCCTGGACCGCGGATCACCATCGATTGATCATCCTGACGCCAGGAAACCTGTGCGCCGAGATGCTGCGAAACCAGCCACAATAGAGCCACTGCATCGCGGCTGAGATAGGGGCTCAGGCCCTCTAGCTCTCTGCCGTTGATAATGACATTGGTTACCACAGCCGAGACTCCCCTTTCTCCCATCGTTCCATCCTATGTGGGACGAGACGACGGTGTGTCCGGCTGCCGGTCCGAGAATCATCGATCCTGAACCACGACCTCCCCAGCGCTCCGCGAGGCAGGCACCACGGTCATCCTCCCTGCAACCCGAATCCCTTCCAGCCCGCCCAGGCCCAGCTCAACGGCCGCGAGATCGGACCCGGGGTTGCGATCCCCTGGCCGCAACTCCGGGACCGAAAGCGGCCTTGAAAACCGGGGGCACCTGGATCCTCCGGGGCTCTCGGGCACGTCATAGAGACCTAGCCATGGCGCACAGCGCAGAGGCGCTCCCAGGTCGAAACTCCCCGGGATCTCAAGCCCGCAGTTTAACGTTGTGCGTCGGCCCGGGTTGACCGCGTGGAACACCCCCGGCATCCCCGATCCTCACCCGGCATGGTGGCCCTCATGTCACGAGGCATCCCCGTTCTGCGGCGGATTTGGAGGAGAAAGGTACCGGGCCAGGAAAGCGTAGATCTTACCGCGGATCTCTCGGGCCAGCGGCGTATCAATGCGGTTGAAAACGTGCCCCCCCGGAGCATCCTCGTAGATCTCGTACTCGAAGTCCTTACCCGCAGCCTTGAGGGCCTTGATCAGGTGTTCCACCTCCAGTACATTGACATCCTCATCGTTCGTCGTGGTCTGTATCAGCAGGGGCGTCTCCAGTTTCTCCGCCTGCCACGCGGGAGAACGCCTTCGATACTCATCAACCGCCTCGTACGCCGACTGGCCAATATGATAGGGGGCGGAGAACAGCTGCCGGTATTGCTCCGTCTTGTAGCCCATGCGGGCCACCAGGTCACTGACCGGAACCCCGGCATAGGCCACCTTGTAGGCCTCGGGATGATCGAATACATTCATCAACGATATCAGCCCCCCGTGACTCCAGCCCATGATCCCAATCCGGTCCGGGTCAATCAGCTCGGGGTAAGCCTCCAGCATCCAGTTTCTCGCGGCAAAGGTATCCTCGACTTCCAATCCACCGTAGTCAATGAGGTTGTGATGCATCTCGCCGTAGCCGGTGCTCCCCCGGTACTCGGGGGCGATGATCATGTAGCCCTGGGCGATGAGTTCCCGAACAATTGCGGTATTGCTGGTGGAGAAATTGGCGTGAACACCACCGTGGGGAAATACCAGCAGCGGGTATGTTCTCCCCTCCTTCACCTCATTTGGGATAAAGGTGTAAGCGGGTACCTTCACCGGGTTCCCCCGGTCCTGGGGAAGCTGGGCCAGGGGGTTGGCAGGAGGTGGGCCGGTGAACATGACCTTGTCGATCTGAGCCACATCTGCCACCCTGTGATACCAGGCAATGTCATCAACCGCCTTGAACAGGGAGTGAAAGACGTGCATCAAGCGCCCCTGCTGCTCCTTCAACTCGGCAATCTGTCTCTGTATCTCATCCATCGCGAATCCCTCCCAGCGATCTGTTATCCCGGCAGGAAATCCCTGCCGGTACCTGTATGGTTCTCTGGCGGCGGGAACATCCCTTCACCCGGGCCCGGGGCTCACGGGAATCTTGATCCTGAGACAGCCACCCGATCTACGCCTCGTGGTCGACCGAGATCGGGTAGGAGGTAGGGTCGCACCCGCTATCTACCGGCGCCACCGGACATGCACCTAGGCATCCCGAGGTGGCGCCATGTTTTGCAAACACACCTCGTGGGCCTGGCACTGATTTCAAGCCCTCAACGACAAGTGCCCCCTCTCGGGACCATGGCCTACAACGAACCCGAAGAAGATGTCCTCTGCACAAAACTTGGTGCAGTGCCAGGTGGCGTTGCTGTCTCAAGCAAAGAACTGACATGCACCAGGGGTTCATCTTCGCCCTTCGTCGAGCAGATCATTGCAAGCCTTTTCCTGAGTGCCATGGTCGCAGTTTCGAGGTCACTGACATTCAGAGGTCAACCGTGAACCAATACGGCTACCCAGCGATGGTCATAAGGCTGAGTTCGTATCTTCGGATACCCATAACTGGATACTGGCGACATGATCTTTGCAGGTCCATGCACATACAAGGCGAAATGAACATGCAGACGGTCAACCCTGAGGTTGGGCCGA
>SKXF01000412.1 GCA_007128555.1 Clostridia bacterium
AAAGGCTCTGGCTCGGGCTCCACAATCTCAGGAGCTGGAGGCTCTGGCTCAGGGATTACACCGAGCGTTCCGGGTGCCGAGGGAAGCTGGCAGGCAACGAGGGCAGCCGATGCAACGACAAGCACCAGCAGTTTCAGATGACGGATGGTGCTTCGCCTCATGATGGCCTCTCCCCTCGGGTGCACATGATCACTCTCCGGTGATCATAACACGCCGAAGACAAGAGGCAGAACCCCCGGGGGGTCTCGCGGGGGCTGCACAGGCCTTGGGACACCCGGTGTGAGCGGACGACACCCCGCCGACCCTGCCAATAACTACCGCACGCCGCCGCCACCGCCGCCGGTTCCCATTCCGCCTCCCCCGGAGAAGCCGCCTCCGCCGCCGACCCCGGAGGACCTGCTTCCCACCGCAGATCTCAGGCTCTGCTGCATGCTGGAGCCCAGGCTATCCAACCCGGACGTCATCCGGACCACGGAAGCAGGACCGGCACCGAAGACATACCAACCCATCCCGAAGCGATAGTCTCCGTCCCTCAAGTTCGGGTAGACAATCTCCAGCTGCTTGAGTACTTTCTCAGCCACGCCAAGAGTCACCGCATACACCAGGTAGTGCTCCCAGATGACCAGGGAGGGCACCTCGTGACGCTGCATCTCGGAGAAATGCAGCAGGAAGCGACGGAAAGCCCGCCACCGGGTGAAGTCTTCCATCCCTTCCCTGGACCGACGACGAAGAAAAGCCCCGCCGATCCCGAGGGCCACCCCGCCGGCGACCGAACCGACGCCCGTGGGGAAAAACCCGGAGACAAACGCCAGCACCCCCAGGATGAACAACAACACGGCCAGCACAACCTCGCCCCCCTGCGCCGTCCGGGTGGAAGCGTCGAAGAACCCCCTCTCCTCACCGACTGCCGCGAGCTGGGCCTCCCAGCCTTCCCAGAATCGCGCGAAGGCCCGGGGATTCGCCCTGGCATACGAGGAAATGTCCGAGAAGCTCAGTGCATCCTTCTCCACCGCCGCGCGCTCAAAGAGAAGCTCCAGCAGATCCGCTTCATGGGGCTCAAGACCACCATCTCCCTCCAACCTCTGGATGAGATAGTCCGTTCTGTGCCTGGTGCGGAGCACGCCGCGCTCCTCGCGCACCGACTCCTCCAGTTTCAAGTGGCCCTTCCTGGCCAGGTCAACGATGGTGGCGGTCAGATCCTCGGGACCCGGCCTGCCGAAACGCCACAGGACCCCCAGCTCGGCGGGGGTATACTCGGCGGGCAGCTCCCGGTAATATTCGCCGGTGAAAGAGGGACGGAACTCCCTGCCGTATTTCAGCCAGAACCACAGGACACCCACCAGGCTCAGAAGTAGTACCAGGGGGCCCGCGATCCAGTCCAGTCTCGCGAGAAACCTGCGGCGGTTGGCGGCCCCGGCCAGGACCTGCTCCTCGGCCAGGATCCCGGCCAGCGCCTCCTCCCCGGAGCGAACCGAACCCTCGGGAACCAGGTGCGGAGGAAAGACCACGCGCCCCTCCAGGAACGTTGCGGCCGGCAGGGGACGGATCTCCCACAGGACCTCCCCCGGTCCCTCGATGATGACCTCTCCATGCAGGGGACCGTGTCCCCAGGCCCTGACCTGGTCTCTTTCTGCGCCCCCCGGCAACAGCAGCCGGACAGAAACCTCATCCGTGGCGCGCTCCCACTCGTCGCCGACGAACTGATGATTCAGTTCTGCCACATCCTCGTGGACGGTTACCACGTTGAGCAGGCGGTAGTTCAGGGTGAAGGTGCGGGTCTCATCGGTGACCAGGAAACTCCAGTCGATGAACACCGAATCTGCCCGCTGTTCGACGAAGAAGGTCCCAGGGGGCCCCTCCACGGCCCTCGGGTTCAGCTGGTAGGGGGTATCGCCCTCGGAGACGGACACATCGACAAGCTCCGTCGGCCCCGTGGTGTAGATCCACTGGTTCATGCCCCGGAACGTGCCAGAAAACTCAGCCGTCCGGTGCTCCGTCACCTCCATGGAGCCGTCGGGGAATATCTCTGCCTCGATCTGCAACCTGGGAAAGCTGTATTGCCGCGCATGAACCGGGCTGGCTGCAAGAACCGTGATGAGGGCCATCATGATCAGGACGATAACTCTGCGAATGCCCATCCGTCCTCCTCTCAGCCGCTGACACCGTCGCTAAAACCTGACCTCAACCGCCTCCCGCTCCGCTCCCTCTGCGTTGAAATACGCCTTCCCGGTGAACCCGAACATGCCGGCGATCAGGTTGGAGGGAAACACCTGGGTGCGAATGTTGTACTTCTGCACCGTGTCGTTGTAGAACTGGCGAGCGAAAGCGATCTTGCTTTCCGTGTTGGTGAGCTCTTCCTGGAGCTGGCGAAAATTCCTGTCGGCCTTCAACTCCGGGTAGTTCTCCGCAACGGCGAAAAGGGTCTTAAGGGCACCGGTGAGCATGTTCTCCGCGCCGGCCTGTTCGTCCACGGTCTGGGCACCCATGGCCTGGGACCGGGCCCGCGTGATCTGCTCGAAGGTCTCTCTTTCATGGGAAGCGTACCCTTTGACGGTGTTGACCAGGTTGGGTATGAGATCATAACGACGCTTCAGCTGCACGTCAACCTGGGCCCAGGCATTCCTGACCCGCTGCCTGAGCGTCACCAGCCCATTGTATGCCGATACAACAAACACTGCCAGCAGTACCAGTCCGACTCCGATGAAGACCATCTCTGAATTCCCCCCAACTCTCCTGAGTATTAAGATGCGCCCCGAATCGGCAGCGCAGTATCTCATCACGGCACCATCACAGCCGCAACAGCACGTCACAGGGGTAGCGGCACATCACAGCAATTGCCCCCGGCCAACCTGGCCAACAGCAAAGTGATCCCACCTGCATGCGATTCCGGAAACGTAGCGAACCCTAGACCAATCTCTCGGTCCAGGTGTCCACCACCTCCAGCTCAGGGTGTGCGTAGAGGAGATCCAACACCCTGCCCAGCCGCCTTTCCGCCTGGGTCCAATCTGACGAGACCACCGCACAGGCGATCACGGCCGAGTCCGTCCGGTCCTGCATCCCCACCTCCGAGGCGCTCAGCCTCATATCATACAGATCCCGGAAGAGACGCCGGAGATAGGATCGCTTGCTCTTGAGGGATGAACACCCCGGCAAGCGTAAAGCTGCAGTCAGCAGCCCGACCCGGGCCGATCCAGGTGTGGACTCGTAGAGCACGGTCTCCCCCTTTTCAAGATCAGTCCAGTCGAGCAAATCGGGCGGTGAAGTGACGCAGCACCGGGACCTCGTGGACGATCTTCAGACCCCTCACCTGGTCCCGCCGCCTGTGAACCTCGATGACGGCATCGGCCACCCGATCCATGTGCCTGTCGGTGTAGACCCGGCGCGGAATAGCCAGGCGGACCAGTTCCAGCCGCGGGTACCGGGTCGCCCCAGTTTCGGGGTCGGTGTGGGCGAAGGCACCCGTACCGAGCTCAACGCCTCGCACCCCACCCTCCAGGTACAGCTCCACCACCAGGGCCTGCCCTGGAAACGCCTCCTGCGGAATGTGGGGGAAAAACTCGAGGGCATTGATGAAGACCCCGTGTCCCCCGGGAGGGAGTATGACCGGTATGCCCGCCCGACTCAGGGCGTCGGCCAGGTACCGAACCTGCCCGACTCGATCCTCAAGGTAGCTCTTTTCCGTCGACTCCACGATACCCCGGGCCAGGGCCTCCAGGTCCCTTCCCGCCATCCCCCCGTAGGTGATGAACCCCTCAAAGGGAATCTGCCACTGGATGGCGTCCTGGAAATACTGCTCGTCGGCGAAGGCGAGGAAACCGCCGATATTGACCAGGCCATCCTTTTTTCCGCTCATGGTGCAGCCGTCTCCCCAGCGAAACATTTCCCGGGCAATGTCCCGGACGTCCCAGTCGCTGTAGCCGGGTTCCCGCTCGCTGATGAAATAGGCGTTCTCCGCGAACCGGGCCGCGTCGAACAAAAAGGGCACATTATACTTGTGAGCCAGTTCCGAGGCCCCCCTGATGTTCTCCATCGACACCGGCTGGCCGCCGTTGTTGTTACACGTGACCGTCATCAGGACAAAGGGCACCCGGTCCGAGTTCGCCTCGAGCTCTTCCTCGAGACGCTCGAGGTCGATGTTGCCCTTGAAGGGCTCGTCGGAGGCAATGCTGTACCCCTCCTCGGCCACCAGGTTGACCGCCTCAGCCTTCCGCATCAGGATGTGTCCCTCGGTGGTATCGAAGTGCATGTTCCCGAGGACCCGGTCACCCTCCTCCACCAACATGCTCATCAGGATGTTCTCCGCCGCCCTGCCCTGGTGGGTCGGCACCACGTGGGGGTACCCGAAGATCTCCTCCACCGCGTCCCGCAGGCGCCCGTAGGACCGGGACCCCGCGTAAGACTCATCACCCTCCATCAGGGCAGACCACTGCCGGTCACTCATTGCCGACGTACCGCTGTCGGTCAACAGGTCGATGTAGACGTCGGAGGCGTCCAGGCTGAACACGTTGAACCCAGCCTCGGTGATCCTCTTTTCTCTCTCCTTTTGCCCGATCAGGTGGATCGATTCCACCATCTTGATCTTGAAGGGTTCTGCGTATTGATCCCTCTGTTTCATTGTTCCTCCCTCATCAGGGGCCCTGTAGAATCTCGACGCGCTCTGGGTCCAGCTCGGTAATCCTCGGTTCCGTCATGTAGTTGCGCCATATCCTGTAAGACCGGAGACACTCCGACCACATGCTGAGCCTGGCGCCAACCCCCCTGACGAACCCCATCTTCTGCTCCTTGGTGTGATGATTCAGGCCCTTCAGTATGGGGGTAGCGATGCCCAGCTCCATATGCTCGATCCAGCTGCTCAGAAAGACCTCGACGCCAAAGCGGCTCCAGGTCAGACCTGGCAACCTCTCGACCACATCTCCTCGAAGAGCCCGCTGGCCGTTCAAAATGGAGAAGAATCGCTGGGCCCAGTCAACGTTCTTACGCCCCTCCGTGAAGCGTCCCACGGCCATGCCCGCTCCCGTGCCATCGAGGGCCTCGAGAAGAAGGTCCACATGGACCGATGACAGGTTGATGAGGTCAGCATCGAGAAACACCCAGCGATCTGCCTTCCCAACATAGGTGATGCCGGTCTCCAATGCAGCGCCCTTGCCGAAGTTCTCAGAATGCCTCAGCACCTCCACGGGGAACGGGAGAGCCTTTTCCGCAGTGTCATCAACCGAACCGTCATCAATGACGACTATCCTATAGTCACCCTCCATCTGGCACACAGTATTCAACACAACCTCGATCCTCGGAGCCTCGTTGTATGCAGGTATAAGAATTACGGCATTATTTCGCACGATCGACCTCCGCTTCTAAAGTCTATGCTTCTTTAACTTCTTCACCAGGGACAAAGACTCCTCTGCAGCCGCCAGACCATCCCTGTCTACCCCAGGACGACCCCTTTTGCTATAATGGGGCCTGTACCAGAGACAGATCGACCGGGATGGAGCGATACTTCGACATGGATCATCAATCTCCGAAGATGGCCGTCATCGGCCTGGGCTTTATCGGGCT
>SKXF01000358.1 GCA_007128555.1 Clostridia bacterium
CGGGGGATTGCTCTGCCAGCTCCGAAAAGGAAGGGGTGGTGATCACCTGCGGCGAACGGCCCCGGCCCAGCACCAGGAGGCCCTCGGGTTCTGCGGGTTCGTCTTCGCGCCTCCAGTTCACCGGGATGCCCGTGAAATACCGGAAGTTGGGCCCTATGCCGAAGACAAGACCATCAAACAGTTGGCTTTCCATTCTCTGCTGAAGCTTCTCGAGACGAACAGTGTCGTCCATGTTCTCTCTCCTCCCAGGTCATGCGATCTTCTGTTGATGATGCAGGTGACTGCCCCCCGATGACAGGAGACTCTGGCCATGGTTCTTGCTCCGGTATGACTCAGCAATGCGGGTTGCCTGCAGCATTCGGTCCTGGAATGAATATCACCTGGTCTGGTCGTCAGACATGCCACCCCGTCACGGATCCCAACGAAGCCCCTGCCACCTTATTTGCCGTCGGCGGGCGGTCTCCTCCTCGCACCTGCACACGCATGGCCAATCTGTTGCCTCTCGAGCCTGGAGGGGCCTGGGAATCCGAGGGTTCGCACCGGGCCAACGGATAGCGATGTCCGCAACCTGTCAATACTGGAAGGCCCCTGGGTGACCTGAACGACCCTGAGGGTTCGAAGCAAAATGGGACACCACGTCGGAGGACACCGGAGAGACGTTCGGATTCTTAGCCCACGCCGTTAGCTGCGTTTACTTGTGTATGGTTGGTATGCAGGGTATGATCTGGTGGGAGGTGATGGCAATGACCGCCAATGATGATCAACTGGTGACTGCCCGGGCGCTGGCAGATCTGTTCGACCTTTCCGTAGAGACCATCTGGAGATACACCAGAGAAGGCAAGATTCCTTACGTCGAGGTGGGTGGCAGACACTATCGGTACCGGGTGAAAGAGGTGCTGGCCGCCATGGGGGAGCCTGGCGTCCGCGAGAAGAGCGGGAAATATGAGATCGACCCGCCTGAATGCAGCCCTGATGCAGAGAGGACATTCACCTACGAGGACTACCTGGCCCTGCCCGAAGAGGCCGGGCATCGAATCGAGGTGCTCAATGGCACGTTAGTCAGGGAGCCCTCGCCAGGCGTCGCCCATCAGCGGGTGTCGCGTCGTCTTCAGCGAGTATTGGAAGATTACTTCCTGCAGGCGGATCCAGATGGAGAGATTTTCGACGCACCGCTGGATGTCACCATGGGGCAAAGCACGGTCGTTCAGCCTGATCTTTTTCTTGTCTCCGGTAAACAGCAGAACATCGTGAAGGAAGACCGCATCGATGGAGCTCCAAAACTGATTGTGGAGGTCATTTCGCCCTCGTATCCCCGGAAGGATCGACTGGAGAAGATGAAGATATACCAGAAAAATGAGATTGAACACTACTGGATCGTGGATCCCCACGAGAGAACAATGGAGTGCTTTGCGCTGGCGGGCGATGTCTATTGTGTGGTGGCTGTAGGTATGGATGATGATACGGTGAGTCCCCCGGGTTTTGAAGCATTGGACATAAGCCTGGAGGGCCTGTGGACATGAGAACGCTCCAGGGCGGGGTGAGACGGCCGAGATCGCGTCCGGGGAGGATGCGGACCCGGGACCCCAATGTCCGGTGGGTGTGAGCCGGCATCCAGACCCGGACCATGGTGCCCGTCCTACTCTTTGCCCAACAGCTTCCGCTCGTACCCAGGGAGCGAATCCAGTGGTGCAGCAGGTTCATGGGTGACCACCGTGGCGGAGATCATGGCCATGGCCGCCTCGGCGACGACTGGGTGCAAGAGTCCCAGGATGCCGATGGGGATGGCGGTGACGCTGCAAGGGCCCAGGATGCCGATGGGGATGGCGGTGACGCTGCAAGGGCCCAGCACAGGTTCTGCCCGCTGCGGTCCGAGCAGGGGCATTGTGAGCCCCCTGGTTGGAGGAACAGGTGGTCCCTGGGCGAGACCGACGGGTGCAGCTGGGAACCGACGATGAGACGGGAGGGATCCCTGGCCCTGCTTCGTAACGGGAGCACATTCACCATTCAGAACATCGAGAACCTGCGAAATCACCCCCGTGATGTGGATCCCTGCTTCTTCGACAGTGTCAACCGTCCCGCGATTGATGTTGTGTCTCCGAGGGATCCCGTCCACCTTCATCAACCGGGAGCCCCAACTGCCAGAGCTCGGCGAGCCGGTTGTTCATCGCCTGGGACAGCTTCCGGGCCAGTTCAGGCCCCACCTCCTCGGCCATGACATTGACGCCTATGTCGTGCTGAATCCACATGGCCAGGGGCATGACAACCCCCATGTGTTCGGTCCACAACGCCGAGGTGCTGTTATCTTCTACCCCGGCCATCAGGGCCTCCTTCACATCCCTGAGAACGGCAAACCACCGCCCGTACTGTTTCACCTGCCGAGCCTGCATGGGGCTGATCTCGTGGAGGAAGTGGTTCCTGAGCGGCATGTCCTCATCGCCAAACTGCAGGATGTAGACCTTGATGCCCCGCCCCTCCGCACGAACCAGGGACCCCTCGATCCGGCGAAGCTCCTGGGGAAATCCGCTGGCCAGGATGCTATCGATCGCCTCATCGCACATCTGTTGAGCCATGTCGATCACGGGGTCGTATCCCCGCAAGGTGACCAGCTGAGGTTCCTCCTCCTCTTCCTCGATCTGGGCAAAGGCATCCTCGAGGCGATTCATCGCCTCCTCCATCTGCCCCCTGTGCCGGGATAGCAGGAGCCGGTGAGGCAGGGGCCTGTACAGCTGCCTGTCCTCCTCCGTGGTCAGTACTGTTCCGCTGCGCACCATCCCCTCCAGGACCTCGTAGACCTTGGCCCTGGGCACACCGGAATGCTTGCTCACCTCGTAGCCTGTGACCCCTGGGTTGGCAACCAGGGCCAGGTAAACCCTGGCCTCGTACGACGTGAACCCCATGCTCTGCAGATCCTCGTAGGCTCCCATGGCTATGCCCCCTCACCCCAGGCCAACCAGATGATCTCCAGGGGATCGGGTCCCGCAGTCCTCAACATATGAACGGAGCCGGGTGGAACGTAGAGGGCCTGCCCCGCCGACACCTCCGTTTCGGTCTCTCCAACGGTGGCGGTCCCCTCCCCGCCGATCACGATGAAGGCCTGGTGCATGGGATCCCTCGCTCCGTCCTCGTTCAGCACGTCATCGGCGGTGATGCAGTAGTAGGCAGACCGCATGCCCTCGTGATAGAACAGGGCCGTCGCACCGGCCCCGTGGATCTTCCGGGTGTGCTGGGGCCCGAAGTTCACCCGGGTCGGATTATCCGTGCTGAAGAAGTGAGTGAGGAAGAAGTACCCCCGGCGCATGGCCTCCAGGGGGTGAACATCCTCCGGCAGCGTGAAGTTCAGCGGTGCGGGCTCACGGACATGGGCCCTTCCCGCGGCGGTCATCCCGTTCCAGGTTCCATCGTGGAGATTCAGCAGGGTCTCGGAGCTCAGGGTGAACGTGGTATCCGGATCCTCCATCGAACCGGCAGCGCATTCGACCTCTCCGTCGATGCACCGGATGTACCAGTGAAAGGGCTCCTCCTCCCCGGTGGCGATTTCAAAGGCCACGGCCATGGTGAAGTCTGAGGGCATCTTCTCGGCAAAGGTGTGGGCCATCTCGGCCAGGATCTCGGGGGGCGTGGGGCTGGACACGATCCTTCCTCCTCCGTGAATAGTAGTAAATACTGTAGTAGCTACTATACGGGGAGGGGGGCGGAGTGTCAAGACCCTGGCCTGTCTTCCCCCTTTCAATGCCTGCAGGCCAGGAGATCCAGGACCGACTTCATACTCAAGTGCACAGCGAGAGGGGAGTTGCCAGGGTCATCTGCCTGGTGACCGTGGTGATGACGATTGACCTGGTCAGAGGTGAAGTGAGGCGCATGAGAGGCCTCTCATCATGACGGACCGTCCTACGGTGAACCCATCTCGTCGACGAACCGGTGTGAACCGCAGTAGACGTGGGACGTCTCCCTGTGGGCTCTTCCGATCAGGGTGAGGCCCGCGACCTCCGCGATCTCGAGGGCGAGACTGGTTGGGATGCTGCGGGTGGCAACGAACCCTATGCCCGCGCCGAGAGCCTTCAGCACCATGTCTGTAGAGAGTCGTCCCGTGGTGATGAGCCCACAACCTCCCGGGTCCCGCTTGCTCAAAAGACACCCCCCGAGAACCTTGTCCACGGCATTGTGTCTCCCCACATCCTCCCTGACGTCCAGGACCCCGCCTGTGTCGATCAGGGCTGCGGAGTGAATGCCCCCGGACTCACGGTACTTCTCAGATCGCCGGAACATCTCCGCAAAACACCTGCGCAGGAACGGGCCCGAAACGGTGAGGGTGGAGGAAACCCTCCCCTCGAGAAGTCTCTCGTCCTCGATGTAGCCCCCGCTGCCGCAGGCCGAGGACAGCACCTGCTCCATCGCGAAGCTCTCGGGCAGATCACCGGACAGCGTCACGGTGATGAACCTCATGTCATCGCAGGCACCCAGCAGGTGGATCTCCTCCACGGAGGAAATGGCCCCGCGCCCCCAGAGATACCCGGCGGCAAGTTCCTTAAGGTCTTCGGGCGTACACATGAACGTCGCCACCCGGTCTCCGTTGACCATGAGATCGACTGGTTGCTCTATTGCAACTGGTAGCGTAATGGAGCTCGCCTCCCCGTGAATTCCCAAGTTACAGCACCCCGATCCTATCCCAGGTACTGCGACCTGTCTGTATCCTCAGTTAGGATAGCATAATGCCCTGGGAATCGAAACACTGGCAAGCGCACCGGGCAACCGCTCACGGGCATGTCCCTGGGTACCGCAACCACGACCGGAGGGGGCACCCGGTATGGGCATGCCGATCCGGGAACCAGGGGGAACATGGGCTCGTGTTCCCCGTGTGACTGCAGGGTGTGATGCCAATCACCACCCCGTTCGCGGGAGGTCAAGCACCTCGTGGATCACCCTGAAAGATCGGCCGCCCCGACGTTGCAATCACGTACACGAGAACCGGCCATGGTGCATTGGCCGTTACCTATGCGAGCTCTGCGGGAAAGCGCCGAACCCTGCAGCAAAGGGATCGGACTTCACCGCCGCAGCCTCTCGGAGATCCTCCGTTCATAACCCTGGTCCGAGGGTTCGTAATACCGGGTCCCCTCCATCCCCTCGGGCAGGTAATGCTGCTGAACCCAGTGTCCCTCGTGGTCATGGGGGTAACGGTAGCCCTCGCCCCGGCCCAATTCGGAGGCGCCGCTGTAGCTGGCATCCTTCAGGTGAGGGGGCACCCCCCTGCCCTTCCCTCTCCGCACATCCTCCAGGGCCCGGTCAATGGCCAGGGAGGTGTTGCTCTTGGGGGCCGTGGCGATATACAGGGCCGCCTCGGCGAGGATGATCCTCCCCTCGGGCATTCCCACCCGCTCCACCGCCTGGGCACATGCCGCTGCGACCTGCAGGGCCCGGGGATCTGCCATTCCCACGTCCTCCGCCGCGTGGACCATCAGGCGGCGGGCAATGAAACGGGGCTCCTCGCCAGCGTAGATCATCCGCGCCAGCCAATACAGGGTGGCGTCGGGATCCGAACCCCGCATGCTC
>SKXF01000318.1 GCA_007128555.1 Clostridia bacterium
AAGCAGGACAGCTGGCAGGTGGTCACGACCCCGGAGGCCTACGTCGTCATCGAAGAGGGGATGATCTCCGAGGTGGGCAGGGGGACGCCTCCCCGGGCGGAGTCGACCCTTGACGGCTACGGTCGCGCCGCGATACCTGCCCTGTGCGATCCCCATACTCACGCCGTTTTTGCCGGATGGCGGGCCAGGGAATTTGAGATGCGGCTCACCGGAAGAACCTACAAGGAGATCCTCGCTGCCGGGGGCGGAATCCTGGATACGGTCAGAGCCACTCGAGAGGCATCGCAGGACGACCTTGCCGGGCTTCTTCGCTGCCGGCTCGACGCGATGCTGTCCCGGGGCGTACTGACCTGCGAGGTCAAGAGCGGTTACGGCCTGGATGTGGATACCGAGATCCGCATGCTCAAGGCCATCTCGGAAGCTGGACGGGATCACCCGGTGGACGTTGTCAGCACCTACCTCGGAGCCCATGCCGTTCCGGGCGAGTGGTCTGGCAATGGGGCTGGTTACATAGAGGACGTGGTGGTTCCGCTGATCGGCGAGATTGCCCGACGCGGGTTGGCGGAGTTCGTGGATGTGTTCTGTGAACCGGGGGCTTTCTCTGTGGCAGAGTCCCGCAGGGTCCTTGAGGCCGGGAGCGCGGCCGGATTGGGCCTTCGCATCCATGCGGATGAGATGGAGGCATCTGGAGGCGCAGCGCTGGCCGCGGAAATGGGCTGTGCCAGCGCTGAGCACTTGCTGTCCGCGCCGGCAGATCAGCTCCTGCAGATGCGCGATGCAGGCGTTAGCGCCGTGCTTCTACCTGGGACAGCCATGGTCCTGGGCCAACCTTACGCCCAGGGACGCTGGATGATTGACCAGGGCATGTCGGTGGCGTTGGGAAGCGACTTCAACCCTGGCAGTTCTCCGATCATAGATATGGGCCTGATCATGGTCCTGGCATGCCTGCAGATGAAGATGACCCCTGCTGAGGTCCTGGTGGCTGTGACTCGGAATGCGTCGATGTCCCTCGGACGTAGGGACCGAGGGGTGGTAGCTCCTGGCTACAGGGGCGACCTTGTGCTTCTCGATGCCCCCCAGTACACGCACCTGGTGTATCGGCCGGGCGCACGCCTGGTTTCATGCGTGATATCGGCTGGAGATGTGGTGTTTTCTGAGGATACTACCGATCTGTGATGATGGGGGAGAAACGAAATGGATGAACAGACGGGATTTGGTTCACTGACACTTCAGGGTTTCCTGGCGCGGCTGGCAGACGGCGATCCCACTCCGGGTGGCGGCACGGCATCGGCCGTGGCCGGCTCCATGGGGGCAGCCCTGGTGGTGATGGTCACAGGTCTCACCCTGGGCAGGAAGAAATACCGTGATGTGCACGACGAGGTGCAGGCCTGGGCAGAAGAGGCTGCTCTTCTACAGGAGGAGTTGCGTGATCTGGCCGATGAAGATAGTGAGGCCTTCAACCAGGTGATGACGGCGCTGCGGATGCCGAGGGATTCTGACCGGCATCGAAAGGCAAGAACCCGTGCCCTGGAGGCGGCCACCCGGCAGGCGACCGAGGTGCCGCGACAGGTGTTGCGCCGGTGCCTGCGAGTACTGCAGCTGGCCGTGGAACTGGTGAGAGTGGGCAATGACAATGCGGTCAGCGATGCCCTGGTGGGGGGGGAAGTGGCTGCATCGGGGGTTCGGGGAGCGATTGCAAACGTGATGATCAATCTCGGTTCCCTTGCCGATGATGGATATCGCTCGGAAGCAGCCGACGAGGTAGACCGGATCCAGGACCAGGTGTCGGACCTGTTGGATGATCTGCGAGCCGCCGCAGCAGAGCGCATGTGAAGAGCAGGTGTGCTATTGAAGAGATATCACTACAGGGAGATCGGATCGACCAGCGATGAGGCTCGCCGGCTGCTCGAGGAGGGCAGGATCCAGGGTTCGGCTCTTGTCACAGCAGAGGTCCAGACCGGAGGGCGGGGCCGGAATGGGCGGCGATGGATGTCGCCCCGGGGAGGACTATGGATGACTCGAGTGCTCTCCCCTGGTGTATCGCAGGCCCTGTGGCCCCTCTATCCCCTCCTGGCGGGTGTGGCTGCCGTTGGTGCGATTGACGCGGTCGCGGGGGTGCAGGCTCAACTGAAATGGCCCAATGATGTGTTGTGGGGGGGCAGGAAGCTGGGAGGTATTCTCTGCGAGGGCCTCCAGGGACACATCCTGATCGGCCTGGGCATCAACGTGAGCATCGAGTGGGAGCGCTGGACCACAGCAGGTTTTGAACCCGTAGACTTGCAGACGGCGGCGGGCGGTCTGAAGGCCAGGGCTTCCGAGGTGATTGCCGACCTGGCATATGGGGTAAACTGCCAGATAGACCGTCTGTGCGTTGTCTTCGAGGAGAGCCCGGAACGGATCCTGGGGACATGGCGACGGCATTGCTGCATCTTTGGCAGGGACGTTCGTGTTCTTGCCGGCGAGCAGGTGTACGAGGGAGTGGCTCGAGATATTGCAGATGATGGTGCCCTGATGGTACAGATGCCGGACGGGCGTGTTCGCAGGTTCTACTCTGGCGATGTCAGTCTTAGATTGAGGGGAGAGGGCGATGATCGCACCCGGTAACGATACCCTGACGGCTGTTGACGGGGTTTGCGTGGGCCACTACACGGATACGAAGGCAATGACCGGGCTGACGGTGATCCTCTTTCCCGGTGCTGCTGTGGCCAGTGTTTCGATTCGGGGAGCGGCGCCCGGCACGCGGGAGGTTGCTCTTCTACGTCCCGGAAACACCGTCGATGAAGTCCATGCCTTCATGCTGACCGGCGGTAGTGCCTATGGGCTCGATGCCGCTTGTGGGGTGATGCGCTACCTGGGCGAGCGCCGATTGGGTTTTGCAGCGGGGACGTCGATTGTGCCCATTGTTCCGGCTGCTGTGCTTTTTGACCTGGAGGTGGGTGATTCCGTGGCGCCTGGTGGTCCCGCTGCCTACTCGGCCTGCGAGGTGGCGAACTCGGACCCTGTTCAGCAGGGATCTGTGGGTGCCGGGACCGGTTGCACCGTCGGGAAGGTCCTTGGCATGTCCCGGGCAAGTCCGGGAGGCATCGGCAGCAGTGTCGTGAAGCTGGGTGGCGGGGGTATGGTTGGGGCCCTCGCTGCTGTTAACTCCATGGGCAACGTGGTGGATGGGAAGGGCTCGACACTTGCCGGCGTCATGGCCGATCCGGGCCCGGGATTTCTTTCCGCGGAACAGTGGCTCATCGACGGCGTCACACCGGAAGGCGCTGCAGGGTGCAATACCACGCTGGTCACCGTGGTGACGGATGTGATCCTGGACAAGACGCAGTGCCGGAGGGTGGCAGAGATGGCCCATGATGGCCTGGCCCTTAGCATACGGCCGTGTCATACATCTTTTGATGGCGACACCATTTTTGTTGCCTCCACTCGCCGACGCCCGGGAGACCCGGATCGGGTGGGCGTCGCGGCGGTCCGGGCTGTGAGCTGCGCGGTGAGACGCGCTGTTCGCAGGGCTGATGGAACCGGTCGGCATTGAACACAACACGGTATCAGGACTAGAATATAGGGACAGGTGCACGAATCGTTCTCGATGGAGAATCGGTACTTCGTAACGGGAGACTGAATTCCTCCAGGCGACGTTTCGGGGCCACCTCCAACAATCACTAAGTCCGTCATCCCGCTGGGGAGCCGGAACGGAGGGTGACAAATGAAGAAGATGACGCTAAGACACTACGTACTGGCAGGCTTACTGGGAGCACTGATCGCTGCGCTGGGGTTCACTCCGCTGGTGATGGTGCCTGTGCCAACTCCTGCGGGGGCTGCCACCATATTGCACGTGCCCGTGATTATTGCCGCTTTGCTGGAGGGCCCTGTCTTTGGAGCGATGGTCGGCTTTTTGTTCGGAGCAGTCAGCTTTTGGCGGGCTATCGTGGCTCCGAGTAATCCCGTTGCCCAGGTGATGTTTACAGATCCGGTGACGGCTTTTGTCCCCCGGATCCTGATCGGACTCGTCGCGTTTTATGCCTTCAGGGCGGCTCGCGATGAGAGGTGGAGGAGGGTCATCTGTGCGCTCTGTGGGCTCTTGGCCTGGGATCTTTCGTATCGGGTGATTCTGAATGCCGGCTGGGTTCAGGCGCATCCCATCAGCTATCTCTACTTCTTTCCGGCTGCAGCCGCGGTGACTTATTTCCTCTTCCGGCTCCTGTCGGGGGAGAAGGCGCCTGTGATTGCCGGAGCCCTCGCCGGCAGCCTGACCAATACGGTGGGCGTCCTGGGGATGGTCACGTTGCGGGGCATCCTGCCGCCCACCGCAAGTGCGGTGGTAGCGGTGGTACACGGCCTCCCAGAAGCTGCTGTTGCAGTACTACTGACGCTTATGTTGTATAATGCATTAAAGGGACGTACCAGTACCACCTGGAGAAGGGAGTAGGGGTTTGATCCTTGCTGCAGATATCGGAAACTCCAATACCACCCTGGGGCTTTTTTCTGGTGAGAGCCTGGTGCATCGATGGAGGCTGTCAACCCTGGTATCGGCAACGGCCGATGACCTGGGAATAAGCATGAGGACACTTCTGAGCAGCAATGGGGTGAGCCTTTCTGACATCGATGCCATCATCTATGCTTCGGTGGTACCTCCCCTGGCAGAGCCCTTTGAGAAGATGTGCCAGAGGTATATTGGGATGCAGCCCCTGAAGGTGGCTCCCGGGGTGAAGACGGGAATTGACATTCGCTATGAGAATCCGAGGGAAGTTGGAGCGGATCGCATTGCGAATGCTGTGGCGGCACAGAGCCGGTATGGTGGCCCTGCCATCGTGGTGGATTTTGGTACTGCCACCACCTTTGACGTGGTATCAGCCGACGGTGATTATGCTGGGGGAGCGATTTTGCCGGGAGTGGGGCTCTCTACAGAGGCCCTGTTTGAGCATGCTGCTCGTCTTCCCCGGATTGACCTTTCGCGGCCAATCAGGGCGGTGGGCAGGAACACCGTCGAGAGTATGCGCGCGGGAATCATATACGGTTTTGCCGGGTCAATTGATGCTGTGGTGGCTCGAATCGAGGGGGAGATCGGAGCGGCACGGCGAATCATTGCCACAGGAGGCTGGGCAGGACTCATAGCCCCCGAGTGCCAAAGAGTAGATGAGGTGGATCCGAACCTGACACTGGAGGGTCTGCGTATCATATACATGCGAAACAGGACCTAGGACTTGAGGGGAGGGGCTGTCGATGATAGAGATGGACCTGATAACAGTAGGAATGGCCCCGCGCGGGGACGGTAATGTGCTCGTGCTGCGTGAGGTGGACGGTGAGAGAATGCTCATCCTTGGCATAGGTTTCGCCGAGGCTACGTCCATCGCCATGGCGGCCGAGGAGGTTACCCCGCCTCGCCCCATGACGCATGATCTGATGATAAGCCTCATACATCGCCTTGGAGGATCCCTGAAGCGGATCCTGATTCATGACATGCGTGGTGAGACTTTCATCGGCCAGATGGACATTGAAACAGACCGGGGCATCATGGAGGTTGATGCACGTCCGAGTGA
>SKXF01000102.1 GCA_007128555.1 Clostridia bacterium
GGGATGTCGGTATGATCCAGGATATTGAACAGGGGTGAGAGTCCAGCCTCTCCTGCACCCACATGGACATGAAGCAGTACAGGTTTGCCTCCGAGCATCCCTCCCAGGCGGCATTCCGAGGCCAGGTAACGGAGATCGTCGGGGCGCGGTTGAAAGGATCGGTGATCACTGATGGCCGCCTTGGCACCGATGATGGATTCGAAGAGGATGATGTCGTCCCGGAGCGAGCCCAGCAGGGTGGGGGTGGGGACCTGGTAGGCACCTGTGTAGACCAGGGTGGTTAGTCCCTCATGTTGCAGCCCCCGGGCCTTTGCGAGCAGAGAGTAAAGTCCCCGGGTGGTCGCGTCGGTACCCAGGACTCCCACTACGGTGGTAACACCTGCCATTGTGATCCCTGACAGGGTGATTTCGGGTGTGCGGGTGGCCGGCCCACCCTCGCCTCCACCTCCGAGAATATGTACGTGCCCGTCAATGAAGCCCGGGGCAAGGTAGTCGCCGTCAACGTCAATGATCTCGACGTGGCCAAGAATGGCTGGGGGCACCGATCCAATGTCCCCAATGTTTGCGATTTTGTCACCGACGATGAGCATGTCGGCCGGCCTCTCGTCTTCGGGTGTCAGGATGTTGGCATTGCGAATCAACGTGACCTCGAGGGGGATATCGTCCATTGGCTGCCTCCTATCTCCTTGTGCCAATTCTAAGGTGACCGACAGCGGATGACAAGAAGAACCCGGCCAGCCCTGGGCATATGATGTAGATGAGAGAGGAGATGCTCGCCCATGCCTGAAGGAGTGCTTTCTGACGAAGAGTGTTTCGTTACCGAATCGGTTGTCCTGGGCGGAGCGGCCCCTGACTTCGAGGCCGAGGGATATCACCGGGGCGACCGAATCACGGTGCGGCTGTCTGATTTCAGGGATCTGAGGGTAGTGATATTCTTCTACGCCGCTGATTTTACCTTTGTCTGACCTACGGAAGTGGCAGCCGTGGCTGCCCATTACAAGTCCTTTCGCGAGCTGGACGTAGAGGTGCTGGGTATCAGCACCGACAGTGTCTGTTCCCACAAGATATTTGCTGAAACTTCCCCGTCGGCCCAGAAGGTTCAGTATCCCCTTCTCTCAGATCCCACCCGAGAGATCTCGGCTTGCTACGGGGCCCTCAACCCGGAAACGGGCTTCGCTACCCGCACCACCTTCATCGTTTCTCCGGCTGGAGACGTCGAATATTTCTGCAAGTACCCCGAGCCTGTTGGACGAAACGTCGAGGAACTTATTCGAATGATTCAGGCGATTAGGTTTACCGATGACACTGGGCTGGGCGCACCGGCCGGGTGGCGACCGGGCGAACTGGGCGAACCGGGCCTTAGCACAGATTGGGATATGGTAGGGAAGATATAGCTGCAATGTGCTAAAAGGGCCGGTTTTTTCCGGCCCTTTGCAATGGCCATGGCAGGTTCTTCGCCCGTGATGAATGTCTCGCTTCCGGGTTCTGGCCATGATCGCCTGTGCCGTATCAATTACGTCCTCAGACATGATCGACTTAGGTTCACCCTCTGCTGCTACTGAATCATGCCGGATCTTGCCCAGGGTTTCTGTGGCTCTTGAGGAGGAGGTCGGATTTGTGATCACGTTTTAGGCCGTGCGAGTCGGATCCCCGGATTGCCCTGGGCCCCGGTACGGATGGGGGCGATGGTGCTCTCGGACTTCGTCACCGATGCCGTCGCGACCCGACGCCCCATCGCCAGACTCATCGTCCCGTGGGTCTGCCCCCGGGGTCTGCTGTCAGGATCTCTGGGAGATCGGGGGGTCTCCGAGGATGAATCCTGCCCGGATCTGCCCCCTGGTAGTTCATCGATGTAGGTGGGACCGCAGGAAGCCGTATCCCTTGGCGCTCAGCTGATCCATGGGAATGAAACGCAGGGCGGCGCTGTTGATGCAGTAGCGCAATCCTCCCAGCTCGGCGGGGCCGTCCTCGAAGAGGTGGCCGAGGTGGGAATCTCCAACGCGGCTCCGCACCTCGGTGCGCACCATCCCATGGCTGGTGTCCTCGTGGTAGGTTACGACTGCCGGGTCGATGGGCCGGGCGAAGGAGGGCCAGCCGCAACCGCAGGAGAACTTGTCGGCCGAGGCGAACAGGGGCTCTCCGGTGACGATGTCAACGTACACGCCGGGCTCGTCGTGATCAAAGAACGCGTTGCGGTGGGACGGTTCCGTGGCATCCTTCTGGGTGACGGCATATTGCAGGTCCGTCAAGGTGGCCCGCAGGGTCTCATCGTCGGGCCGGGTGTAAAGCGAGGGATCCACCAGGCCTGCCAGCTGCCCTGGTTCCTGTTCCAGGACCGACAGGTCCACGTGGCAGTATCCGCCCGGGTTCTTCTCCAGGTACTTCTGGTGGTATTCCTCTGCTGGGTGGAAGTTTTCCAGGGGTTCGATCTCTGTGGCCAGCGGCTCGCCGATCTCGTCCCGGACCCGGGCCATGGCCGCCTCGATGGTCTCCAGGTCCCGCGGGTCGGTGTAGTAGATGCCCGTTCGGTACTGGCTTCCGACATCGTTCCCCTGGCGGTTCACCGCCGTTGGATCGATGATGCTGAAGAAATGGTCCAGGAGGTCACTGAGCGGGAGACGTCTGGGGTCGTAGCGCACCCGGGCGGTCTCCGCGTGGCCTGTGTTTAGATACAGCACGTCCTCGTAGGTGGGATCCTCCGTGCGGCCGTTGGCGTAGCCAACCACCAGCTCGGCGACGCCGTAGATGCGAGAGAGGTACGCGTCTACCCCCCAAAAACACCCCCCGGCCAGGTAGATTTCTCGGAGTGCCGTTCCTGTGTAGTCGATCGCGGTGTTCGGGTTGGGCGGCAGGTGCGGGACGTCCCGCGCGGCCCCGGTATCTGCAGGGTTCTCCATGAAGCGAAAGGTTCCCCCGACGCCAGCGGCCCGCAGGGTCAGGATGATCAACCCCAGCAGGACGAGACTGGCGGGAATAATCAATTGGCGGTTCATAAGGTACCTCGCTTTCCGAAATGAAGCGGGCAGGGTCGTGGTCTGTCGGTGCGTCGCCTTCCCTCAGAAGCGCGTGGCGGACAGGAGTCCTGTCAAACGTTCCAGGGTTTCCTCCTGGGGCTCCCCGCGGTCTGTCCTTGCCTGGAGGCACTCGTCTATGAAGTGAACCAGCACCGCCTTGGAGGCCGCTTCCAGGGCGGCGTGGGCGGCGCTCAGCTGGGCAAGGACGTCTTCGCATTCGCGCCCTTCCTTTACCATGATGCGCACCCCTCGGATCTGCCCCTCGACACGCGCGAGCCGGTTGACAATTGCCCGGGCATCCCTCGACTGGGCCAACGGAATCACTCCCTCCCCGATGATGGTCATCACCGTCTCACGACCTGCGCCCCTGCCTGCATATACAGGCGCCAGGGATCGTCGACGGGGAACCCCCTTTGGTTTGGGCTTCCACGGAGCTCCAATACCCATGGGGGTATCTATAGAATGTCATGAAGTGGCGACTTTTTCAATACCTGGCGTGACGGAGGCCTTCGTGGGCGCTACGCCGGTCCCTTGTCCCCCCGATCGAATCCCCATCCGATCCCTCCGTGATATCTCGAACTCGACCCTTGGCTGCCGTGGATTCGGATCGGACATAGGAACGGTTTGTATCATCTCCCATAAACGGCTTGGGTCAACCTGGCGCGTCTGGGGCGCATTCCGGGGTGTGAGGGGCCGGACGGAGGAGCGGTCAGGAGATGGGAGCCGTGAATGCGGCAGCAAGAGTGGATCAGGGAGGTGAATCCAGTAGACACAGAACGGGAGAGAGCGCATCGCCCTGATCCTGATAAGTCCGAGGGATAAGCCCCGAAGCACGCACTCCGCTGTCTCATGAGGCGGTTGGTAGATATCATCTATGCTATGATGCGTGACCGTAGCGTCTATCAGGTGCCACAGCCTCGTGCTTGCTCCAAAACCTCAGAGGAGGTGGCTCCTGAACTCGTTCACTTTCCTTGTGAAATACTGAGCAAATTGACAACGACAACCTAGTGTGATGTTGTTAGGGGAACATAAGATAGGGGGGATGCAAGTTGAACATCGTTGATTTATGCCGCAGGCGGCGGAGCGTACGCGCCTTCACGGGGCAGAAGATCTCCAATGAGGACGAGGCCTATCTAATGGAGGCAGCCCGCTGGGCTGCAACATCGAGCAACCGGCAGGCCCGGCGATTCGTGATGATTACCGATCCCGGGAGGATCGGGGAGATCGTGGAGCAGGCCCACATGCAGGATTTCGTGGCCGAGTCCAGCTTGCTCATATTCGGTGTTGCAACCGAGAGGGGGAAGCGAGGTGCGTTGGCCGATGTCTTGATCTCGATGACCCAGATGGAGATGGCCGCTGTGGAGCGGGGATTGGGCACAATCTGGCTCGGATACTGGGACCGGGACGTTGTCCCTGGGATGATCGGTGCCACAGGCGAACTGGAAGTGGTCATGGGCATGGCCATCGGCTGCGCTGCTGACGAGGGTGCACCAAAGGAGAAGCTCAGCGTTGAAGATCTCTTCGTCTATGATCATCTGTAGAGGGATGGCGATACCGGCATAGAATTAGAGTTCATTGCGCGTTCGTCCAATACATTCTGGTATGGGAGTGATTCTACATGATCGATTCATCCGGGCTACGGCGGATCGTCGTCGAGGATCTGTGGAGGTTGCGGTTTGTCGGTGATCCACAGGTTTCGCCCGATGGGAGCAGGGTCGCCTTCGTGGTCACCGAGACCGATGTCGAGCATAATGCGTATCGGTCTGCGATCTGGGTAGCTGATACCGATGATCCGGGCAGCGCCAGGCAGTTCACCAATCCAGCTGGAAAGGACCGGGCCCACAGGGACAGGTCGCCCCGCTGGTCTCCAGACGGGCAAAGACTTGCCTTTGTCTCCAATCGCGAAGGTGAGGACCGGATCTGGTGCATCGATGGTGGTGGCGGCGAGGCCGTGTCCCTCGGGGATTTTGAGGGATCTGCCAGCGGCCTGACCTGGTCTCCGTCCGGTGACAGGCTGGCTTTCAGTGCGATGCCCGCTGCTGACAGCGATTGCGACAAAGATGAACATCCTGCAGACGTCTGGGTAACCAGGAAGCTCCGGCACAAGTTTAACGGTAGGGGTTTTCTCGACGATGATCGCAATCTCAACATCTGGGTCATGGATGTTGACACCGGGGAGGCCACCCGCCTGACAGATGCCGGTGCCGATGACCACTCTCCCGCCTGGTCGGCCGATGGATCGGCGGTGTTATTCACCTCCGATCGACGTCCGGAGCTCGAGATGTACTACGTGCAGGATTTGTATGAGGTCCCGGCTGAAGGGGGAGAGGCACGCCGCCTTACGGAGGGACAGGGACCGGTATCGGTTCCTCGCATGTCCCCGAGCGGCGATGTAATAGCTTTCTTTGGACATGAGCATGGCGACTCCAGTACCGCCAACACGGAGATGTGCCTGATGTCTCCTGAAGGAACGGACTGGACATCCCTGACTTCCGGTTTTGACAGAAATGTGGGCA
>SKXF01000082.1 GCA_007128555.1 Clostridia bacterium
GCGTGGAGGACAGGGTCAGAACCGCCTTCGCATTTCCGGGTTCAACTCGCCTCGATGTTCCCCCCGTCGGCAGACTGACAGCGGATACTCATCCTTTGCCCTTTCGAATCGAGCTGTCCCTTCGCCAGATCGAGATGCAGTCCCTGGGTGTCATGATCGATGGAGCGGTATCGGGGTCCTTTTTGCCTGATCTGGCTGAACAAGTTCGGCGCATTGCCCTCTCTTACATTCTGTCCCTCATGGTGGTCGCGGCCCTGTCGGCGACGGCAGCAGCGCTGATGTTGAACCTGAGAGACCCAAGGTCCCTGGTCATGGCCTTTGCATCGGGTCTGATCATGGTGGCGATCCTGAGTTCCGTTACCTACGCCAGTTATAATCCCGAGGCCTTCTATCATCATCGATTGGAGGGCCCGGTGGCAGCGTTCCCCGGGGCACTGACGGCCGTACAGCAGGGAATGGATCGACTCGAAAGCCTGCGCCAGGAGATGCGTACCCTGGGTGCGAGCCTGATGCAGCTTTACGGGATGCGGGGGGGGCTGCCTGCGCTGGAGGGAGTGGATGGTGGTTTCAGCCTCCTGGTTGTGGCGGACATTCACAATAATGTGCCGGCCGTGGACTTCGTGGGGGGCATGGTGGCCAGCTATCCCGTTCGCGCCATCGTCGACCTGGGTGACCTGACCGACTGGGGAACGGCCCTGGAAGCGCGGATCACCGGTGAGATTGCCAACCTGAACGTACCCTACCTTTTCGCCCCTGGGAATCACGAATCCCCCGGGGTCGTGCAGATCATGAACGAGATTCCAAACGTCACGGTTGTTGACGGAACCGTGGAGCTCGGAGGTATCCATATCCTGGGTTTCCCGGACCCGTCCTCGGAGCGAGATGCTCCCGCTGAGGCCTCCGCAGAGGAGTTTGAGGCTCTGTCCAGGCGCTACCTGGTGGAGGGCAGGGCCCTCGCCCGGGAAGAACCTGCCTTTCTTCTGGCCATCAGCCACGATCCTCGTCCCGTGGCTGCCCTGGTCGACGCCGGGATTGCGGATGTGGTGGCCTCCGCTCACACCCACAGGCTTCGGGTTGCTGTCAATGATAATAGGACGGTGAGCATCGATCCTGGAACGACGGGTGGGGCCGGGGTGCGAGGGCTGACGACACCTGTAGACATACCCATGACCGCGCTGCTGCTACATTTTGAGGAGCTTCCCACTGGAGAAATATTTCTGCGAGCTATCGACAGCGTGACCGTCAGCCAGGTGGGTGGCATGTTGAGCATAAGGCGTGAGTTTTTCGACCCCGTGCCGGAGATCATCAGCGACCCCTCCGGCTGACCGCTTTCCAGTCCTGTTTCCGCAGATGCGACATGGCCTCTTCTGCATCCTTCTGCATCTGTTCATCCTCACGAGGCGCCCCGTACCGGACGGCTTCATAGAGATGGAGAAGTCGATATACCTGGTTTGCAGGAACCTGGGATAGGAACCTGGCTTTTTCCACCAGGCGATTGCAGAAGACCCGGGGGGTCTGCAACGGGGTGGATGGGTATACTGGCCGCGCGGTCGCAACCATCTCCCGGTACAGGGCTCGCACCTTCCGTTCCGTGGCGGTGCGGGCCGGCGCTCGTGCGGTTGCCGCTTCGTCCCCTGGGTGCAGAAGCTGGCGCATGCGGCGAGCAAAGGCCTCCGGGTCCCACAGGGAGATCCGTTCCTCGCTGTAGTCTCCATCTTCTTCCTCCAGGGTGGGAGCGCGGAGGCGCCGGAAGGCCCAGATCAGTCCCCCGACGACGATCAATAGGCCTGCGATGCGCAGGGCGATGAGCAGGGCAGCTGCCAGGGGCGAATCGCCTACGGGTCCGTAGTCTCCCATATCCGGCGGTTCCGACAGGTCCAATTCTTGCGGCTCGCCCTCCTCGGGTACGAACCGGACCACGAGATTGTATAACAGGTAGATGACGTAGACGAAGGGGTAGGCAATGAAGACGATGATGTCGGTGATGACCGACCACGCATTGTACAGGACGGATCCCACTGCGGCCCAGAAGCCGGGCGCGGACAGGCTGACCAGGAGTAGCGTAGCACCCAGGGGAAGAATCACGAGCAGCGCGATGATCGCCCATCGACCTCGCCAGTCGAGCCGGGTTTCACTGGCAGTCGGGGTGATCAGAGAGGCCCGAGCTGCCACTGAGGAACCGACCAGGGCCAGGGGTAGAAGAAGAACGGGCCAGACCGGGTACCAGCCGGCACTGTACTTCAGCATCAGCAGCATCAGGGCGGTCAGTCCACACCCTCGCACTGCATTGGCCGTGATCATGTGGGCATCCGGACGTATGCTGGCGGCGACAGCCCGGTAGACGAGTATGCCCAGGTAGACCAGGGTGGCAAGGGCCAGGGGGAAGTGTTCTGCCTGGAAGACCTGCAACAGGCCTGCGCCGAAGGCGTCCCTGTTATGAAGCCACCAGATTGCTCCGATCCACACCGAAGAGAACAGGATGAGCCCCAGTGTTGTGCGGCGAGGCGAATCCACCCCCAACTGCCAGAGCACAGCGGCCACGAGGGCTGGGACGTATAAAGCAATGATCACGGTGGCCGCGTCGATCATGGCTCCCCCTCCGTACAGGCTGAAGCCCATCA
The DNA here is from genome assembly GCA_007128555.1 of Clostridia bacterium. The sequence continues at coordinate 2,622 of SKXF01000082.1, forward strand.
GGTGGGATGCTGGCAGGAGCCAGCACAGGTCAATGGATGCTCGCATCAGCGTGGTCACCACTCTGTTATTCAGTGGAGTGTCCCCAGCTATCTGCAATTTGGGCCCACCTCCTGCTTCCACCAAGTTCATGACACACAATGCCCCGGATTTCGGGAGCGGGATCGTCTCCCGTGTACACCAGGGTGACCGAATAGCCCTGGCGGACCATGAGTCCCAGCTGTGATCGGAGTTCGTCGGTGACCACCGCAGAGATGACAATGAGCGTTGAACTGTAAAGGTCGCCCCGGATGTGCTTTCTGAGGGTCTTTTCCAGGGGAGCACTGCCGTGGGGGGCTGTTCGCGCCAGGGCGGAGAGGATTCTTCGCAGCTGGCGAGGATGGGATGACGGGGGCACCTGCAGCAGTGGGGCACTCCCGTCGGTCCGTTCCTTCTGCATATTACCGTTAGCATACAGCCCTACCCGGTAGCCCCTGTTTGTGCCGTAGCGGGCAATGGAGGCTGCGGCGGTGATTGACAGCTCCAGCAGGGCAGGGACGGTTCCGTGCCAGGCCGTGAGCATGGTGCGGAGGTTCACAAAGATGAGGACATCGGGACTGCGCATGCCCTCCATCTGCCGGGTCATCATCTCACCCGTTGCCGCTGTCGCTGGCCAGTGGATGTGCCGGAGCGGGTCACCCGGTTCATAGGTGCGCGCCCCTGCGACGGAGAAGGGGTCCTGGAAGAGCCACCTCTGGCGTTCTGGATCGCCGAAGGGGTGGTCCGATGTGATGTTGAGGTCCTTCAGCGATACGGTGATGGGGTAGACCAGGAAATAGAGGCTATCCCGGATCCTTTTTTCTGCGAAGGTCAGCCCCAGGGGATCCCATACCCGGAGGGTCGAGGGTCCAATGGGGTAGAAGCCGCGCGCGGTGAGGGTGACTCGGTAGGTTCGCCTGATTCGCTGAAACCAGGCCATGCCGGTTCGAATGACCAGGTTTTCCCTGGCAGACGGATTTTGACTGCCCAGGTAGAATCCCTTCTGGGGTACGAAGTCGGTCAGCTCCACCCAGGGCAGGGGAAGGAACGTGGGGTTGTCCATCTCCACGTTCAGATCGAGACTTTCCCCGGTCAGGCACCGATTGGCGGGGGCCTCGTGGCGGTAGGCCAGGTGGGCCACTGCCGAACGGGCCCAGAGTTGACCTGCAACCAGGGTCAGTGTCACTGCCAGGGTCATGAAGGTGACCGCGGGTGTTTCCGTGAATATCCCGATCAGAATCAGTATGACAAAGAACATCCACAGGACCATGTGACGGTTCATTGTCACTCACCAGGTACCGGGATCGTCTCAAGGATGTCCCCAAGTATGGCTTCGCCCTCGCGCCCGCGGAGCCAGCTTTCCTCGCTGGTGACCAGGCGGTGGCCCAGGACGGGTGGAACCAGGCGCTGGACGTCATCGGGAATCACGTAGTCCCGGCCGTTGAGCAGCGCCAGTGACCGGGAAGCATGGGCGAGCATGATCGCGCTGCGTGGGCTGGCCCCCAGTTCAACCCCCGGGGCTTCTCTTGTCGCCCGAACACAGGTGACGACGTAGTTGCGGATGTCATCCCGGAGATGGACCTCGGATGCGGCTTGAGACAGCTGGACGATGTCCTCTGGGCCGACCACCGCACTCACTCGTTCTTCCGGACTCTGTGCGCGTCGGTACCGCTGAACAACTTCCATCTCGTCCGCTTCTGTTGGATATCCCAGGAAGATCCTCATGAGGAACCTGTCCAGCTGTGCTCCGGGCAGGGGAAAGGTACCGGACATTTCCACGGGATTTTGGGTGGCGATGGTCACAAAGGGTCTTGGAACGGGACGGGTCACGCCGCCCAGGGTGACCTGCCTCTCCTGCATGCATTCCAGTAGAGCGGATTGGGTGCGTGGCGTGGCGCGGTTGATCTCATCGGCGAGAAGTATGTTGGTGAACACCGGACCGGGTTGGAAGTTAAACTCGCCCTTATGGGGATCGTACATATTGATTCCAGTGATGTCGGACGGCAGAAGGTCCGGGGTGAACTGAATCCGCTTGAAGTCCATGCCGCTTATGACGGCGAGGGTACGGGCCAGCATGGTCTTGCCTACGCCGGGGACGTCCTCGATCAGCATGTGGCCGTCACTCAGGAGGGCAGTAAGGAGCAAATCGACGGCTTCTTCATACCCGACAATTACCTCCGCGATGGCGTCCCTCATGCGAGTGATGATGTCAGATGAACTGGAAGTGGTCATGGATGTGGTCCCTCCTCGTACGGTTTGCAGCAGGAATTGGAACGTGTACTCGCTAATTCCTAAAGAAGCATACCATGTATGTGTCTCAAATACATCCCGGGAGAATTTCCCGGGTGAGAGGAAAGATATCTCAATGCTGAAGCGGGAGGATTTTGTCGATGCAAGAGGCGCCCTTGAGGGAGTGACGCAACCCACTTCACTTCAGTATTCGGGGACTTTTAGCCGATACACTAGACACAGTGTGTGGGTGAAGCCTGAGAACCTGCAGAAGGTTGGGGCGTTCAAGGTGCGCGGAGCCTACAACCGGCTGCGTAAGATGTCCGCGTCTGAACGACAGTGCGGGGTCATCACGGCGTCATCGGGTAACCACGCTGCCGCGGTGACCTGGGCTGCCTCGCAGTTTGATACTCGCTGCATGGTGGTCATGCCAGAGGACGCTCCGGCGTCTAAACTCCGCGCCGTACGGGGATACGGGGCCGAGGTCGTGCTTCATGGCCGGTACAGTGATGAACGCAAGGAGCGGGCCCGGGAGATGGCCCAGGAGATGAAGATGACCTACATCGATTCGACGGACAATGAGGATATCATGGCGGGGCACGGAACCTGCGTGCTGGAGATTATCGAGGAGTTGCCCGATGTGGATGTCATTGTCGCTCCC
>SKXF01000209.1 GCA_007128555.1 Clostridia bacterium
GCCAGGAGTTCTCGTCCATCATGAGCCGTTCCAACCAGATTGAGGTCGTCCTGTTGTTCTATGTATTGCCCGACCAACTGACAGAGTTCCTTGTTGTCGTCCGCGATTAGCACGTTAATCGACTCTTTCTCCCGGTCTGCTTGCATATTCACCCTCCTCCCAGTTGCTTCTCTGTTACTTTACTGCAATTCGTCAAACAATCCATCTCTCCTGCCCAAATCTTCCTCGCAAATTTCGTCACATTCCGCCGGGTGCCATCGAGAGGGCCCTCAGGCTCTCCCACCGCACTCCTCTCACCTAGCGTGACACAAAGGCTGCAATGCCACGCAAAGGTGCTGCTGGACTCTCAAGGGAATCGGAAACAAGCACTCCGAGCTCACGGGCCAACCATTCCGCGTACACGCCATATCCACGTGTCGGATCGTTCACAAAGACGTGGGTCACCGCTCCCACAAGCCGCCCGTTTTGAAGAATCGGACTGCCACTCATGCCCTGAACGATACCGCCCGTGATGTCAACGAGCTCCGGATCGGTGATCCGAAGAATCATGCCCTTGGGGTCGGGATGATTCTGCACTTGAACCCTCTCGATCTCCACGCCGAAACTCTGGATCTCACCTCCCCGGACCACCGTCAGTATCGTTGCCGGGCCCGGCTCAACTTCATGACGAAGGGCAATCCTCACCGACCCATCAAACATATCCTGTTCCGGCGGCAGCGTTCGCAGGTCACCGAACAGCCCCAGGGACGTGTTGGCATCGATGGTTCCAAGGACCTCATCGTCGGTGAAGACACCGATTTTCTCGCCGGGAACTCCCCTTTCAGCCCCAGATATCCCAGATACGTCCGCCAGAACGATGCTGCCCTCCCTTATGGGAATGGGATACTGGCTCCGTCCGTCAGATATTTCGTGACCGAGGGCGACAAAGCGCATGCTTTCCGGATCATATGCGGTCAGAGTTCCCACGCCAGCTGCTCCGTCCCGCACCAGGAGCCCCACGCGATACTGCCTCTGCAGGCGATCATAGTGCGGGAACACCACCACCTCGAAATCTCGCTCATCACGGCGGACCACCACTACCAGGGGCTCATCGGCTTCTCCCGCCGCCGTCACCCGTTCGGCCAGGTGTTCCTTCGATTCGAGCCGTTCGCCATTGATGCTCAAAATCAGGTCTCCGATCCGAATCCCGGCCTCCCGCGCGGGAAACCGGCTTCCAACGGTGTCCTGTACTGGCACATGATCAATCACCATGATGCCGTCGGAAGCTACGACGACCCCAATGGAGTGACCGGCCGGCCTGATCTGTACAGGATCAACCGCCTCCACGGTCAGACGCCGAAAAGGAATGAATCCCAGCAAGCGGAATTCCAGCTGTACGATGCCAGGCTCGGTAGCCTGCACCTGCACGGGCGAATCCGAGATTTTCAGCCACTGGGGACTGACCAATTCCCCGTTGATCAGCAGATTGGTCTGCTGTTGTGTCCGCACCGTCACACCAAAAGGAAGGGCCTCCATAATCGACTTGACATCCTGGCCGGAAACGATCTGCACCCGTTCCGGCAACGACACCAGCGATTGGTACTCGGCACTGCTGCAGAGCAACACGATGCCAATGATAATTACCAACCCTATGATATTTCGCTTTTTTAATTGTCTCAGACCATCATCTCCCTCCTGCACCTGATTCACGTCCTTTCTCTGATCATGAGCAATCTTAGACTCTCCGCGAGAAGGCGAGCTATGATGGTGAATTCTTAGCACCGGACCCATCTATATTGATGGGAATTGTTTACAATAGGTGCGGGACCGACCTTGCTCACACCATGGGCTTCCAATATGATGGATACGACCCATCAGTTCTCGTTTTTTTGGGCCCATCACAGTGCTGGCAAATCGAATAACAAATCCATCGACAGAGGGAGCGTGAGAAGTCCCGGAGATGGGCCCCAGGAAGGCCAGGTGCCGGGACGGCAAACATTGAACGTAAGAGTAAGATTCGCACCTAGCCCCACCGGATACATGCATGTGGGCAATGTCCGAACCGCCCTGTTCAACTGGCTGTTTGCCCGAAGCAAGAACGGGACATTTGTTCTACGCATTGAAGACACCGATCTGCAACGCCACGTCGAGGACGCCATGAACGTGATCACAGAAGGACTGTCCTGGCTGGGTATGGATTGGGACGAGGGCCCGGGAAGAGGTGGGAACTACGGTCCCTACTTCCAAAGTGAACGAGGTGAGCTATACCGCCGTGATGTGGAAAGACTCATCGAAGCCGGTCTCGCCTACCCGTGCGACTGCGAACTGCAAGACAGAGATGCCGACGCCCAATGCCCATGCAGGGCCCTCCAGGGAAAACAGGGTGATCGCATGAGGGACGGCATCGCTGTCCGCTTTGCCAATCCCGGTGGAACGACATCCTTCGAGGACATCGTCCAGGGTGCACTGGACATCGACAATAAACAGTTCGGCGATTTCGTGTTGATCAAATCTGACACCACGCCCACGTACAACTTCGCCAACGTAGTCGACGATCACGCCATGGAGATCACCCACATCATGCGTGGCGATGATCACCTTTCAAACACTCCCAGGCAGCTGATGCTATATAAAGCCCTCGGATACCGTCCACCTGAGTTCGCGCACCTCCCCCAGATCCTTGCCTCGGACGGACATCGCCTGAGCAAACGGCACGGGGCAGTGTCCCTCACTGAGTATCGCGATGAGGGCTTTTTGCCCGAGGCCCTGATGAACTACCTCGCTCTTCTCGGCTGGTCGGCCGAGGGAGAACAGGAATTCTTCTCCCCCGAAGAGCTTATCGCCCAGTTCAGTCTCGACCGTGTCAGGAAAAGCGCAAGCCAGTTCGATCGGCAGAAGCTGATCCACCTGAACTCCCTACATATGGAGCAATTGCCTACCGGGGACCAGGCTCATCTTGCCCTGGAAGCGCTTTGCCGAGCGGGAATCCTGGAGGAGCCCATCAGCGACGATACCCGGGACTACATGGGCCAGGTCCTGGAGGCCCTCGGATCTCGGTTCAAGTACGGTGACCAGATCATTGAATTTGGTGCCCACTTCTTCACGGAAGACGTCACGATCAGCGAAGATCTGTACTCCTACCTGGGTTCACCAGCTGTCAGACGTGCCATCGCCACGGCCCGAGAGGCCCTGGCAGAGGTGCGGGACTGGAACGAAAGCGAGATCGAGGACATTGTGCGATCCTCTGCCAGCCAGTTCGACCTGAAAGCCGCACCCCTGATCCACGCCATACGGGTCGCCTTGTCGGGCGCGACCGTGGGACCGAGCCTGTTCACCCTCGTTCACCTCGTCGGTCAACAGCGATCCGTGCGCAGGCTCCAGACCGCTCTCGACCAGGTGCCGGAAGAAGCAACCTAGATTGACCTGGATTGCTGGGGCCACTTACATCTAGGTGGCCCCTTTCATCCATCAAGTCCCCCTGTACGACAAACCACAGATGCTCCCCGATCGATGAAACGGGACTCAACGCAAGTGAACGAGGACAGAATGCCTTGAGTGCGTTGAGAGTTGGACTGTAAGCCGTAGCATCGCACCGATCTCCGGTGATGTCCCGAAATTCTCCTATGCCACCAGCGAGATCCCGCGAGGGGTTTCTTCGCACGAAGATTTTGCCTCGACTTATGCCAACAATACAGCTTATCACCATACAGGAACACCGGTGGTGTACAGCGAAGAGTTTATAAACCGCTGTCTGCTTGCTGCCTGATGACCATTACATCGACATACTCACTGAAGATAGACGGAGAGGGAACCTTATGCCCAGTATTTGCGATTTGATTCGGCAGTTTCGCAGGGAAAGGGGTCTGTCACAGGCAAAGATGAGTGCTGGAATCTGCAGCCGCTCGCATCTGAGCCATATCGAAAGCGGTCGGCGTCTTCCCAGCCCCCAGGTACTTGCCAAACTGTCCGATCGGTTGAACGTTGAACTGATCGAGTTCTTTGATGAATACCTTAATTCGGCGATCACTATAGCAGGCTGTCTCCAATTTTCCAGGGAACTGACCAGGAGAGGGTACTACAAGGAAGCTGAGAGCGCCCTTGACGCTTCGAAACAGATCATCCAGCGAGGGCTAGCTGATGCCGAAACCTGGTACAAGTTCAGAAGAGACTACAAGGATGCCCTGGGATATTGGCATCGACACCGGGGAGAGCACGACGCAGCCCTCAGGACGTATCGGGAGTACCTGGAATTATGCAGCCGGCGACCGTCAAACCAATACCACCTGGCTCGAGCGCATTTTGTCGTGGGCAACAACACCATGTACGTGGAAGGCTACAGGGAAGCAAAGCAACCGCTGCTCCTGGCGCTCAGCCATGTTCTGAGCTTGAACCCCAGGGAATCAACGGTCAGCTCACACCTGGTCATCGAGCTGCATGAGAAGATCGTCCAGGCAGTTCTGCATGTTCTGGTCAGGCTGAAAGACTATGCGGTGACCAGGGTTCTCTTCCAGATGGCCAGGCTTCGATGGGCTGAGCTGGGTATCTTGAAAGAACCGAACGAGAGCATCCTGCTGAATGCGGGCGTGAGTCTCCTGGGTTTGGGCGAGACTGAAGAGGCGAAGAAGATGTTCCAGGAGATACTGGGCCGGGACGAGATCGACCCATCCAACCGCAGAGCATGCCTGGCTAACCTGGGCTTGATCCATCGCATCATGGGCAAACCTCACAGAGCGCTGGCTGTCCTGAAAGAGGCCTGGGAACTCTATCAGAAGCAAGGAGGCTGGCAGGGACGGGCTGTCGTTAACGGGATTGCCCAGTGCCACCTGGAGCTTGCGAACGATGAAGAAGCCGCAGCCTGGGTCAGGCTGGCGGAGGACATTCGAGAAGCATACCCCCTTGATCCAGATCCCGACTCCGTGGCACAGACCCTCGTGATTAAGTCGAAGCTATTGCGCCACCTGAACACAAATGAGGGACTGGCCTGCCTGGAAGAGGCAGAGCACCTGGAACTCTCCCAGGAGAGCCGCTGGGGAATCGCCTTTGAGAAGCTGAGATACCGGATTGAAGGAGGACACGCGCTAACGAATATTGTCAAAGATCTCGATACCTTAGAGAGGAGGCTTCCGGGCCTATTTCTCCTGTAGGGAGGAGGTGAGTCCGATGATCCTTAGCAAAAGCATGATCCTTTCCGCAATAGCCCTTCTACTGGCTGTATCCGTTGTCACAATACCGCTTTCCGGTATTGCACTGGCAGCTGACTCAGAACCCCCGCTCGATGACACCGAGGACGTGAGCCAGACCACGCGACCCGAACCCGGGCCAGGTCTCCAGCCCCTTGGAGATCCTTCCGGTGGACCACCCCCAGATGATTGATCCACTGCCGATCCCAACGCGTTAACCCAACGAGCTCCCCCGCATCCCTGCTCGCTGGCTTCGAGTGACAGGGGTGCTGGGGAGCTCCGTTTTTCCGAATGCCGATCCCATGTCAGCTTTCCACCTAGCC
>SKXF01000398.1 GCA_007128555.1 Clostridia bacterium
CAGGCAGCGCCCCTGGCGCTGCCGGCCCCTCACCAGGATTCATCACCCTCCTTTGCCCCAGATTTGACGCATGTGCGTCAACGGGATAATGGGCCTGATCATTCTCTCGCAGCCATCCCATGCACACCACTGTTGTACTCTTCAACCACTATAACACCATCCTGCAACCGGGCCACTTCCGGACGATCTGATCGCTGTCCTCCTCCAGGAGCCCGGGTGATTCGATCACCGATCCGCACCTGGATCGGCTCCAGCCGGAACGCGACCACGACCGCAGATGCATCACCCCCCGCACCGGCGTGAACGACCCCCCGTAGGCGGCCCATCACGAACACATCCCCGCTGGCCACCACCTCGGCTCCCGGATTGATGTCGCCGACAATGACCACGTTGCCGTTGTGGCGGATGTGCTGACCCGAATGCAGCGTTCTTCGGACCAACCTGGCACGCTCCGACGCGCGGCCCCGAGCCTCCCGGTTCTCGGCCGGCTCGTGCACCACCTGCATCAGGTCAAACCCTCCGATTGCACTCAGTCGTCTTTCCAATAGTACCAGCTGCTCTGAAGTGAGGACACGGCTACCTACATCAACGACGGCCTCCGACCCCCGGAAAAAGCCCCTGGCGGCGGCCAGCTTGCTTTCGAGCTCCTCGAGCAAGATGTCATACGCAGGTCCCTCCGCCAAGTTGATGTAGAGCCCGTTCCTACTGCCCTTGAACGTGACCATGTTGCTATCCATGTCGGAACCCCCCTCGAATGATGTGGGGAATACTTCGCCTTAATTGGCGAATATCCTCCTTCATCAACGATTATAGGATCCCTAGGCCAATATACTACCCCTTACTACTGCTTTCCCCTTCTTTCTACATTAATCTCCGGAAATATCGAATGATGTCACCTGTTGTCATCTGGAAGACTGGGGAAGCCAAAATACTCATCCATGATGACCCGGGCCACCGGTGCTCCCGCCAGGGAGCCTCCCCCGCCGTGGTAGATGATCACTGCCACTGCGATCTCCGGATCCTCCGCCGGTGCATAGGCAACAAATAGGCCATGACTCTGCCGCGGGCTGGCTGGGCTGCCGATCTCGGCAGTACCGGTCTTGCCAGCCACTGAGATGACCCGATCTTCCCCGGGAAGTTTTTTCGGATAGTCAAAAAAACGCCAGAAACCCGATCCACCGGGGAGCATGGCCCCCTCCATACCTTGCTGCACCAGGCGGATATTTGCATCTGATGCCGGCAGCGTGGCAAGGACATTGGGAGATGCCTCCCAGGCCAGCTCTCCATCCTCCCCCATCACGTAATCCACGACGTAAGGCCGGTAACGGGTACCCCCGTTAGCAATGGTAGCCGTATACACGGCCAGCTGCAGGGGAGTGTAGGCGTGAAATCCCTGTCCGATGGCCGCCATCAACGTCTCTCCAGGGTACCAGGGCTCCCCCAGGGTTTCTTGCTTCCACATTCGGTCGGGAAGAATCCCGCCGCTCTCCTCACCCGGGGGTAGCCCCAGAAGGCCCGTCGGCTCACCAAACCCAAAGGCCCGGGCCATGTCGACCATATTATCGATCCCGGCCTGGAGTCCCACCTGGTAGAAGTAAACATTGCAGCTCTGGGCTATGGCCTTGTACAGGTCGACAACACCGTGAACCCTCCAGCAACCGTAGCTCTGGCCAAAGATGCCCAGGGCCCCTGTACACGTATGCGTGACAGATGGGTTGAGGCCCTCCTCCAGGGCTGCCAGGGCCGTGACCATCTTGAAGGTCGAGCCCGACGGCGTGATCTGGGCCGCGGCCCGGTTCAACAGAGGCTGTCCCGCCCGGAGATCGTTCAGTTCCTGCCACTGCATCGCCCACTGCTCGGCACCCTCGGTCCCCGGCAGGTGTAGGGGTGCGGTGGCAAAGTCGTTCAGATCGAAAGAGGGGTGTGAAGCCATGGCCAATAGGGCGCCCGTTCGCACATCAATGACCACTGCAGATGCCGACGTGGCATCGGGATAGGTCCTCGAGGGGTTCGCGGGGTCGGCTGGGAGCATGATCCCCTCATCCCACAGACCCACGTATCGTCCCAGCGCGGGATCATAGGGAACGGGATCGTAGCCTGCCTGCATCCTCTCGGTCACCACCTCCAGCGCCCTCTCGGCAACCAGCTGAAGGTCGCTGTCAAGGGTCAGGTACACGTCATCACCCGGCCGTGGCACGTATCCCATCACGCTTTCCACCAACCGGCCAAAGGCATCCACCTCGATCCTCGTCTCACCCACCCGGCCCTGCAGGTAGAACTCCATGCTTCGCTCCACGCCGGTCTTGCCCACAACATCCCTGTTGTCGTAGGTCCGGTCGGACATTTCGCCAAAGGTCCTCAGCTCGTGCTCATTGATCTTCAACACGTAACCGAGAAGATGGGCTGCCAGATCTTCGTTGGGATACAGCCTCACCGGCCGCGCCTCAACCCGGATTCCCGGAAGGAGGTACCGATTCTCCATCAGTGCCGTGTACTCACTGGGGGACAGGTCGATCTTCAGATCAACGGGGGCATAGGGCCTGATACGAGTCTGGTCGCTTACTGCGTCCAGGATACTCTCAACGGGCACCCCGATCAAATCGGACAGCAGGCCCAGCTGTGAGTCCGTGAGCGGATCACTGGAAGGGAGGTACTGGGCCACGAAGGCTGGCCGGTTGGTAGCAAGCACCCGTCCATCAGAGGAGAAGATCTTGCCCCTTGGCGCGGGAATGCTGAGCACCCTCAGTCGCTGCTGCAGGGAAGCCAGCAATAGATCATCCCCTTCAAGCAGCTGGATCTGGGCTGCACGGCCCATGAGAACAAGTATGAGGATGATGATCAGAGCACCAAAATAGCGAACCCTTCGCCGCACAACATCCACCCCCCTACGAATCTTCCCAGTGTGTAAATCGCATCACCGCCGCAGCTACGTAGTACACCGGGACCATGATTGACCCGCTATACACGGCCGAGACGACTGCGATCGACATAGCCCCGAGGATGTCCCTGGGGACTGCAGGCAACCACATCACGCCCCGGACCAGCTCGATTACCAGGGCCAGGCCGAGGGTCATGGCCACCGAAATGGCGACGCTGGGACGCAAAAAAGCCCTGAGAACCCTCCGGGTAACCAGAGCCGCACCTACCAGCAACATCACGTTCAGTCCGATGAACCTTCCCCCGGTAAGATCAAGCAGCAACCCACCGGCAGCTGCTACGGCGAGGGCACGTCCCATCTTGGACTCGAAAATCGAGGCCGCGAGAACCCATATCAATACCAGGTCCGGACGCCCCCCCCCGGGCCCAATACCCGGTACCAGGGTCATCTGCACGAGCAGCGCCATCAGTATTGCACCCAGGTGCGCCGGCCAGGACAAGGAGCTCCCACCCTTCCATCATTGCTCGTAGGCTTCCCCGTCTTCGGTCCCGGGCCACCTCAACGCCTGCCCCTCGGCCAACCTGATCACCATTACCTCGTGCAGGTGATTCAGGTCCGCTGCAGGTCGAACCCAGACCTCCCGGAGAAGACCCATTTCCTCCATGGTCACGGTCACCACTTCTCCCACGGGAATTCCGGCTGGAATGGCCTCGCCCAGGCCTGATGTCACGATGATATCACCTTCATAAACCTCCGCCGCCGGGTCGAAAAAACTGACTCTCAGAAGCCCTCCCTGGGCAATCTGTCCCACGGCCGCACCCGCGTCGCCGCTGGCCAGGGATTCCACCCCCAGTCCGCTTTCGGGACTGGTGATGAGCATCACCCTGGCCGTGTTGGTCGTCACCAGGACCACCCGACCAACGAGCCCAGAAGGTGTGACGATCACGTCTCCAATACGGAGGCCGTCCTCCTGTCCCCGGTCCAACGTCAGCTGTCGGGTCCAATTGGAGGGATGACGGGCCAACACCCGGGCCGTCCCCACTTCGACCTGCAGGATCTCCGCCAGGGCCAGCAGTTCTCTCAGCCGACGGTTCTCCTGCTCCAAGAGGGCTCGTTGGATTTCGAGGGCATCCAGCTCGGCCACTTGCTCCCGCAACACCTCGTTTTCGTGTACGATGATGCGGAAGCGGATCAGGTCACCCATCCACCCACCGGTCCTCCTGGATACCTCTGTCAGGATCTCCTCCATGGGAGAAAGAATCTCGCTCCACAGATGCTCCAACGTCCCCGGGGGGCGATCGGGGGCCCGGGTCAGGGCCATCACAACTACCAGGCATAGACTGATCAGCAGGCTCCCAACAAAGCGCCGGTCTCGCCAGAAACGCATTACCGCTCTCCGCCCCGTTTCTCTGTTTGCACCTCTTGTCAACCTCGCCGGGGGCTGGCCACCGTATTGCAGGCCGGTGCCAGGTGCCGATGGGCTAGGACAGTCTCTTGGGAACCATCAATATCCGCTTCAACACGTCCAGTTCATCAAGGACCTTACCCGTTCCCCGAACGACGCACAGAAGAGGCTCCTCCGACAAATACACCGGCATACCCGTCTCGTTGCTGACGAGCTGCTCAAAGCCCAGCAGCATCGATCCTCCACCCGTCAACACGATGCCGCGGTCCATAATGTCTGATGCCAGCTCCGGGGGCGTACGCTCGAGGGTCACGCGGATGGCGTCCAGAATATTGGACACCGGCTCCGATAGGGCCTCCCTCACCTCCTCCGCGGTCAACTCAACGGTCTGGGGAAGGCCACTGACCAGGTCGCGGCCGCGAACATCGTAGGTCTCCTCCTGTTCGCCAGCAACCGCACTGCCGATCTCCATCTTGACCTGTTCGGCTGTTCTCTCTCCGATGAGAAGATTGTATCTTCTCTTGACGTAGTTGACGATCGCCTCGTCCATCTCATCGCCGGCTATGCGTATCGATTGGTGAGTCACGATCCCACCCAGCGAGATAATCGCTACCTCGGTGGTACCGCCACCGATGTCAACGACCATGTTCCCCGTCGGCTCATGCACGGGTAGCCCAGCTCCTATGGCTGCCGCCATGGGCTCCTCGATCAGGTAAGCTTCTCGAGCGCCGGCCTGGAGACTCGCATCAATGACAGCTCGCTTCTCCACCTCGGTGACACCCGAGGGGACAGCGACGACAACCCTGGGGCGGATCACGGGTTTCCGCCGCGTAGCTTTCCCGATGAAGTAGCGGAGCATGGTCTGCGTTATGTCGAAGTCGGCGATCACCCCGTCCTTCATGGGTCGCGTGGCGACGATGTTGCCCGGAGTCCGTCCGATCATCCGCTTGGCATCATTTCCCACCGCCAGGGGTTCGGCATCCTCTCCCCGGCGCATGGCAACAACGGAAGGTTCGTGCAGCACAATTCCCCGCCCACGAACGTAGACCAGCGTATTGGCTGTGCCCAGGTCGATTCCCATATCGCGTGAAAGCTGATTATAGATAAAGCTAAACACTCATCAATTCTCCTTCCAGGCACCGAACATCAGGACTGCATGTCCCATATACGTCCCTGTTCCCTCAGGCTCACATA
>SKXF01000272.1 GCA_007128555.1 Clostridia bacterium
CCCGGCACGGGCGATGGCTGCCTCTCTTTCCCGTCGCGAGAGCATGGGTAGTTTCTCCACCATTTTGATGCGATAGGGCTCTGCACGCAGTTCCACAGTCCTGTACCTCCTTCATAAGATCCAACCTGTGATGCCGCTTGCACCATGACAGGCTACACCGAACATGATCATCAGCTCGAATCAGAAATCAACATCCAGCTCGAGCAGGGTGGGTCCCCCCAGATCAAGGGATTCAGCAACGGCAGACGGCACTTCGGATAGGTCCCTCAGCTTCCGAGCGCTGATTCCAAAGGATTCAGCAAACTTCACGAAGTCGGGGTTGCGCAAGTCTGTGGCGATCACCCGTTCGTCACCATACCGCATCCTCTGAAACCGCCGGACCATGCCGTATGAGTTGTTATTCAGAACAAGCACCACGATGCTGAGTCCATACATCGCAGCCGTGGCCAGCTCCTGCGCAGTGAAGAGAAAACCACCGTCGCCGCAAACCGACACCACCGGACGATCGGGCATGGCAAAGCGGGCACCGATCGCTGCTGGCAGGGACCACCCCAGGGTGCCAAAGCCCCTTGGGAACAGGAAGGTCCGCGGCAAGGCACAGGGATATGCCGTCGTGGCGCGATAGCCGAGTATGGTCATGTCACAGGCCAGGAGGCCATGGGGCGGCAAAACACTCCGAAGAGCACCGATCATATCGCGAGCCGCCTCACCTCCCAGCCCTTCTTCTGCGTCAAGGCGGGACTTCATCTGCGAAATCTCCTCGCAGTAATGGGATCTTGTGATGCCCCCCGCATCGCCCAGTTGCACTCGAAGCCTTGGAAGGAGCCTGTGAACGAAGTCGGCAGCATCACTTCTGATCATGAGCTGAGGCTCATACAAGCTATCATGGGCGAAATCGTCCACATCAACTCGTATCGTATCCTCTGGAAACTCCAGCTGGCCGTCCCCTGTTTCCTGGGCTGCCAGTTGACTTCCCAGGATGAGGACCGCATCAGCGGTGGCAATGAAGGCTGCCATCATCTCGGATCGCAGGTTGCTGCCCAGGCTCAGGGGGTGATCCTCGGGGACAATCCCTTTGCCGGCGCCCGTCATGACAACAGCCGACTGCAGGCTCTCAGCCAATTCAACGATCTGTTCCGTCCCTGATGCTCCACCGCCGATCCACAGCATAGGGCGCCTGGCGCCTGCGAGCATCGTCGCTGCCCTTTCAATGTCATCATCCGAGGCCGCGTAGGGTTCAGACCACGACCTGCCACCAAAGGTCATGTCTGCCGCCGTGGTGAGGACATCTGCGGGAATCTCGATATGAACAGGACGGGGACGCTGTGTCCGCATGTGGTCCAGGGCATCATGTATTGCCCGGGGGACCTCTGCAGGATCCATGATCCGCCGGTTCCACGCTGTGATGCCTGCTGTATGACCCAGTTGATCCAGGAGCTGATGGTGTGCGCCGATGTCTCGGTCGATGTCATCTGCCTGGCTCTGGGTGGAGATTACCAGGAGCGGGGAAGAGTCGGAAAAGGCCTGGCCCAGTGGCGTAGCGTTGTTGGTCAGCCCGGGCCCTCCAATTGTCAGGGACACTCCCACCTTGCCGCTAGCCCTTGCGAACCCATCTGCCATGAAACCAGCGCCGCTTTCGTGCCGGGTCACGATGTGCTGAATCTGCTCACGGTACTCGAAAAGGCCATCGTAAATCTCAAGGTTCTGAGCGCCCGGAATGCCAAAGACCGTATCGATTCCCTCTTCAATGAGAGCCCTCACGACAGCCCTTCCAGCCGTCATGGTCACCATGGTCCATTGCCTCCTTTTCTTACTCGACGGTTGACAGGATTAAAGGGGGTTGTGGCGTCGGGTGCAAACGCAAGGTCAACCGCCTCGGCTGTCGTCAGACCCTCACAGAGCCGCTTCGAACGTCGCCGATGATTAACACGACAATGGATGATCTGACCGCCCAGGAAAGGATGTGTTTCCTCCACACATTTGAATGTATACGTTTACTGTGTACGCCTATTGTATATATACTTCATATGAGAGGATAGTTCCTTCCCCAGACACGGAATGCGAGGTGATCCCATCGGTGACTTCCCTGAGAGCGCGTGTTTTTGAGGCGCTGCGTCGCGCAATCATCCAGGGGATTCTACCCCCGGACAGCACCATCGTGGAACAACAGGTAGCAGATGAGCTCGAAGTCAGCCGCACCCCTGTGCGAGAAGCGCTTCAGAAGCTGGAGGGGCTTGGACTGGTTCAGCGGTCCGATGGGCGCAGGCGGTATGTCGTCAGGGGCTTCACCGCAAAGGACGTCGATGACATTGCCTCTGTTCGCATACTCCTGGAAGAATCTGCGATTCTAGAATCTACTCCTCTGTTAGGACCAGGGGACTTCGTCCATCTGAATCGGCTCCTGGAGGAAATGGAGCAGTCCGTAATGGACCCCGGAAGCAGGGGCCTACACAGCCGAGCGCACAGGCAGTTTCACCTCTACATGGCCGAACGGTCGGACAACCTCTACCTCCAGAAACTTGTCACATCGGTCCTCGATTATGCCACCATGGTCTGGGAGGCGTATCAACCCAGCAGGGGCCACCTGGTTCTTGCCCAAAAGAGCCACAGGGGAATCGTTGAAGCCCTCCAAAACGGTGAGTGCCGGGAAGCACAACAGATCCTGAGACAGCACATCGAACGGTCCTTGAATCGAACGAAGCAGATCATACAGAAGCAGGAAACACGCCGAAGTGTCAGGGATCTCTTCTGACATTGTAATTACACCACAACCCCTGTAACCCTGGGACGATTACCAACGTAGGAGGCAGCCGTCGCCACATGCTCGTCGGATCACTGTCGGCACCGTAAAACGAGACTGCGGAAGCGCCATCACCCACGACCCCATCGAACACTTCCTGCATTCCATGGTAATATGGAGGTCAGCGGAAGAAAAAACTCCGCCGTAAGATGCAGCTGGGGTGGAGGGAGTGGACAATGGGGCCAAAGTGGACAGCAGCAGCAATGATCCTGATGATTTCCGTCGCCCTGGCCGGATGTACTGCAGGTGCGGACGTGGTCAGGGCTTTCCAGGTGGTGACCAGGGCGTTTCAGACAACGGAAGTCGTCGAAGAGAGCCACCGAGTGCAGCCTGGTTCATCGATTGAGATTCGCAATCTTAACGGAGACATTGTCGTGAAATCGGGTGGGGACAGGGAAGTGCACGTTCGAGCAACCAAGAGGGCTTTCGGCTCTCAGGATGAGATCGATCGCACAGAGGTCGTCGTGACGACCGGGGCGATCACGACCATTGAGACCGAACCTCGAGGGGAACGTTCCCGGGTTGCGGTTGACTACGAGGTCACGATTCCGCCAGGTGTCGCACTGAAACATGTGCAGACCTCCAACGGATTGATACGAGTGGAGGATGTTGCAGGCGATGTCGTCGCCACCACGTCCAATGGAAGCATCCATCTCGAGGGAATCGATGGCTACGTCCGAGCGACTACCAGCAACGGCAGCATCCATATTGTCAATTGCACCGGCATCCGGTCCAGTGTACAAACCTCCAACGGCAGCATCCATGTGGAAGTAGCGGATATCGAGGGAAGCCTCGAGATTCGAACCGGGAACGGATCCATAACGGCATACCTGTCACACTGGCTCGAGGCAGAAGTGGAGATGACCGTCTCAAACGGGAGGATTGTCACCGACCACAACGGATTGATTCTCGGCCAATCATCCCAGAGACATGTCAGAGGACATATCGGTGACCAGGCCAGGCACAAGATTCTTATCCGCACCTCCAACGGGACAGTCACTGTGCGGGACATCCAAGACGAGACGGGGAGTTGATAACATGGTTCGAGCTGCAGTGATGCCGGGACCACACCGATCGATCGAAATCCGCGAATACGAGGATCCCACCATGGAGAGAGGAAGCGTCGTACTCCGTACCATCGCAAGCGAAGTATGTGGAACAGATGTGCACCTGTGGCACGGGCAGTTGGCCGGGGTCCCCTACCCCATCATACCTGGCCACGTAAGCGTGGGAGCCATCGCCCGCATCGAGGGTGAGGTCCATGATGTGGAGGGTGCACGTCTCGAGGAAGGGGATGTCGTGACCTTTCTTGATGTCCACGAGACGTGTGGCAGCTGCTGGTACTGTAACGTCGCAGGCACGACCACTCGCTGTCCGGAGCGCAAGGTCTACGGGATCACCTATGGCGCCGAGGAAGGTCTCCTCGGGGGCTGGTCCGAGTACATCTACCTTAAACCGGGAGTGCATATCATCAAGCTACCGGGTAGTCTACCCGCGAGGACTTTCATCTCCGGCGGCTGCGGCCTCCCCACGGCTTTCCATGCAGTGCAGCAGGGCGCCATCCAGATGGGTGACACCGTCGCCATTCTGGGCAGCGGTCCTGTGGGCTTGAACGCAGTGATCCTGGCGCAGCTTCGAGGCGCCACCCAGATCATCCTCCTCGGTGGACCCGCTCACAGGTTGACTACGGGACAGAGCCTTGGAGCCGATCATGTCCTCGACATTGGCGCCATGCCCTTTGACCAGCGACTCAAAGCCGTGCAGGACCTCACCGGGGGCAGGGGAGCCGACGTGACCCTCGAGGCAGCGGGAGAGCCGGCGGCGGTTTCCCAGGCCATGGCCCTGACCCGCGACGCCGGGACCGTCGTAATAGCCGGACAGTATACCGATGCTGGCGAGGTGTCGATCAACCCTCATACGCTGCTCAACAAGAAGCACCTGAACCTTCGGGGATGCTGGGGTACGGACTTCAGCCACCTGTACCGTGCCATCAGGGTCATGGCCAAACACCAGGGCCGTTTCCCCTGGACTGAGATGATCAGTAGAGAATACAGCCTGGAGGAGGCTGAGGACGCACTGCGCGACGTGCAGTCCCTATCGGTAACCAAGGCACTCATTATTCCTAATTAGGGGCACCATCAGAGGAGGAGGGAACCAGCATGCGGCCGGACACGAGCATCCTGATCGTGGATGATGAAAGCAGCTTCGTTGAGGGCCTGACGGCCAACCTTGAACGTGAGGGTTACAGCACGGTGACAGCTGCAGATGGTGAGACCGCCCTGGCCCGGTTTCGGGAAGCCGAGGTTGACCTGGTACTGCTTGATCTGATGCTGCCCGGCATCGACGGCATGGAAGTGTGTAGCCGCATCCGCCGAGACTCCACGGTTCCCATCATTATGCTGACGGCCAAAGATGACGACATAGACAAGATCCTGGGCCTGGAGGTCGGCGCTGATGACTACATCACAAAACCTTTTAACTTTCGGGAGCTTCTAGCACGCATTAAGGCTGTGATGCGACGAGCGAACCCCGAACCCGAGGCCGATGAGTCCGGGATCCTGGACATCGCTCCGGGAATTACCCTGGACATCAAGCGCAGGACACTGTCTGGCACAGGTGGCCAGGAAGTAGCCCTGACCGTGAAAGAGTTCGCCATGATACAGATGCTGGC
>SKXF01000129.1 GCA_007128555.1 Clostridia bacterium
AAATCCCCATAAATTGAAGGAATCTGACCCCTTGATGAAGAAAACATAGTCGAACAGCTTGGAACCGGTTTGGAGCATTACCACAAGGGAGGGGTAATAGGATGCAACGAAGGAGCATGTTTGCGTGGTTAGCAGTGCTTCTGCTGCTGACGATGGTCATCACGGTAGCCTGCGGCACGGAGACGGCTGACGATCCCGATGACGATGAAGGGGAGGATGTCACTCCCACTACACCTGCTGAGCCTACTGAGCTGAGAGTGGGTGTGGCCCAGGATGCCACCAATCTCGATCCTCGGCTGTCCACGGACGTAGCATCTGCTAACGTGACAAACCTGGTCTACGCCGGTCTTCTGAAATGGGACATGGATACAATGGAGATCATCCCCTATGTCGCGAGGGAGATCGAGATCCCCGACGACACCACATACATCTTCCATCTGCATGAGGGGGTTCTCTTTCACGATGGAGTCGAGCTGACCGCCGAGGACGTGAAGTACACCTATGATACGTTCAGAGACCCGGAGTTCGGAGCTCGGAACATTGCATTTTACGAGCCGATCAGCGAGATCACGATCATTGACCCGTATACCGTTAAGTTTGAGCTGAGCGAGGCCAATGCGCCCTTCCTCTATTATCTGTCACCAGGGATCGTTCCCAAGCACATTGCCGAGGACAAGGGCAGCGAGTTCCTGCAGACGAACCCTGTCGGCGCGGGCCCCTATGTCTTCGTAGAATGGGTCCCCAATGACCGCATCACCGTGGAGGCCTTTGACGACTACTGGGAAGGCCGACCGAGCATTGACACGATCGTGTTGAGGCCTATTCCCGAAGTGACCACCAAGCTGGTCGAGCTGGAAACGGGAGGCGTCCACGTGGTTGATGGCGTTCCGCCTGAGGACGTCGACCGGCTGGATGACGACCCTGAGGTCGTCGTGACCTTCACACCGGGCACTGGCTTCAACTATTTCAGTTACAACCTTGCCACCGAGCCCTTTGAGGATCTTCGTGTTCGGCAGGCCATTGCTTACGGCATGGACATGGAGACCATCGTTGACCATATCTACTACGGTCAGCGTGAGGTTGCGTATTCACCGATCATTCCCACCTCCTGGGCTCACAATCCGAACGTTCGCAAGTTCGGTCATGAGCCAGAAAAAGCCATGGCTCTTCTGGCAGACGCCGGTTACACCGACGGGATCCAGTTTGAACTGAAGCTGTCGGAAGGTGAGATCACCAGGGAGTACTGTGAGATCGTCCAGCACCAGCTGGCGGACATCGGAGCAGAAGTATCCCTTCTTGAGCAGGAATGGGGAGCCTTCTACCAGGACGTTTTGGATGGCGACATCGAGATGTTCACCATCGGCTGGTCCGGTCAGACCGACCCCGACCGTGGCGTTTACCGGCAGTTCCACAGTCGGAACTGGGCCCCCGCGGGAGCTAACCGTCAGCTGTATGCCAACCCCCGGGTCGACGAGCTTCTGGACCTGGCCAGGACCAACACGGACCAGGATGTCCGGCAGGAGAAGTACTTCAAGATCCAGGAGATCCTGGCAGAAGAGCAGCCCTATACGTACATCTCCTACTACGTCACCATCGCAGCCCATCGCCCCGAGGTACAGAACTACGTGGGTCGCTGTGGCTACTTCTACACCTGGCAACTCAAGGATGCCATTCTGGCAGAGTAAGGGTTAATGGTGTATAGAGCAGGTGTGAAGGGGGTCTTCGTGTTCCCCTTCACGCCTTCTATTCGAGTGAGGAAACAGGGAGTGATGCGATGTACACTTATATAGGGCGTCGGTTGCTATTGATGATCCCCGTCCTGTTCGGAGTCTCAATTATTGTGTTTGCGTTGATCAATCTCACACCGGGAGATCCTGTTGCCATCTTGCTTGACCAGGATGCCACCGTGGATGAGATCAATCGGCTCAGGGAGCAGCTCGGGTTGGACCAACCCTGGTGGCTGCGCTACCTTCAGTGGGCTGCTGGAATACTCACCGGTGATTGGGGTGAGTCCTTTCGCGACTCTCGACCCGTTCTCCCAATGATACTGGGATTCATGCCGGCAACACTGCAGCTGGTTATGGCCTCGATGTTAATTTCTGTGGGTGTGGGGGTGACGGCAGGGGTCGTATCAGCTGTACGCCAGGATTCCTGGTTCGATCATGTCACTCGCATTGGCGCTTTTCTGGGTCTTTCAATGCCCAATTTCTGGGTGGGCATCATGTTGATTCTCCTACTTTCTCTGCATCTACGACTGCTGCCTGCCAGTGGCCGGGGTGGTATCCTGAACCTTATCATGCCCGCCATAACCCTGGGGACCAGCGGCATGGCCACGATAACGCGGATCACCCGCTCATCAATGCTGGAGGTCATGCGGCAGGACTACATTCGAACTGCGCGGTCCAAGGGGTTGCCGGAGCGTGTGGTTGTCTACAAGCACGCCCTTCGCTCTGCACTGACTGCGGTTTTAACGATCGTGGGGCTTCAGCTGGGATTTGGGTTGGGTGGGACCGTAATTGTCGAGTCGGTGTTCGCATGGCCGGGGATCGGCCGCTTCGCATACCAGCGGATGATGCAGCGAGACTATCCCATGATCATGGGGAATCTGCTGATGTTCGCCACGCTGTTTTGCCTGGTGAATTTGCTGGTAGATGTGACGTACGCCCTTGTCGATCCGCGGATCCGGTATGAATAGGGGGACTGGCATGAAGACTCCAGAGGACAACTCCGACGTTACCACAGACAAGGCTTCCGATGATCGGGTTTCGCGTTCCAAGTACGATGTTCTCATCCGCCTGGGTCGCAAGCGGATCGCGATGGTTGGTCTGGGAATCGTTGTACTCATGATGCTGGCCGCAATCTTTGCGCCATGGGTTGCGCCTAACGACCCCTTAGATCAGCAGCTCCAGCTGGCCCGCCAGGCACCGAGTCGCGTATTTCCCCTGGGTACGGACAACCTGGGGCGTTGTGTGCTCAGTCGCCTCATTTTCGGCACCCGTGTATCTCTTTCCGTCGGCTTCATGGTGGTGACCCTCCGGGGCCTGATCGGTATCCCGGCGGGGCTCGCTGCTGGCTTTTACGGTGGCAAGGTCGACAGCATCATCATGCGGGTCACGGATGTATTCATTGCTTTTCCCGGAATATTGCTGGCGATCGCCGTGATGGCGGTGTGGGGGCCCGGAATTTTTAATGTGATGTTGGCCCTGGCCATTGTGGGGTGGCCCCAGTTTGCTCGTCTCGTCCGAGGTGAGGTTCTCGGTCTGAAGGAGCAGGAGTTCGTCGAGGCCGGGCGAGCCATGGGCCTGACAGATTCTCACCTGATCTTCAAGTACCTGTTGCCCAACATACTCGGCGTGGTTGTCGTGTATGGGACGCTGGGATTGGCTGCCCCTATTGTTTCCGAGGCGGCCCTGAGCTTCCTGGGCCTGGGCACAATGCCCCCCACCATCAGCTGGGGCCGGATGCTGGCTGAGGGTCGTCGGTACATGCGTCATCTCCCCTGGTTGGCGACCTATCCGGGCGTAGCCATTACCATTACCGTCTTGGGCTTCAACCTGTTTGGCGATGGGCTGCGTGATGTCTTGGATCCGCGGCAGCGGGATTAGGCACAGATATCGTCCCCTCAAGGGTACGTTCATCCTGAGGCCAGCAGATCTGGCTCCTCTGTCTCAGTGTGTGAGGTGATTCAGAAGGGACAGGTTCGCTGGCTTTTCTTTGATGGATTCCTGGAGGATTGCATCGTCCCACGCAGAAAAGATGACACGGTTGAGCTTCTCAAGGGGAGGGGTTGCATTGAGAATCTATCGCAGCGCTGATGTACCGGTCAGACATGTTGACTCAGAAGGTGCCGCGGGATTGACCTACCGGGGTCCGGTGGATGCCGAATCCTTCCGTCTCAATTACGTCGAAGTTGCTCCAGGCGGAAGCTCCAGGAGTCATCTGCATCGATGGGAACAGGTCAACTACGTGATGGCGGGAAGTGGCCACCTGAGGGTTGATGGCGAGAGTTGGAATATACAGGCCGGCGACTGGATCAGGCTAGAGCCCGGAGAGGATCACTGTTATCTCAACACCTCCGGTGAGACATTGGTGTTGCTGGGCGTCCTCGGGCCACAGGCCATGGGCGAAGAGGACTAGCCGAGCACCTGGGGAGGCTCGTTGTGATACAGTGGTATGAAGGGGGTGTTCAGGACCGTGCACAGCGTTCCCTACGGAGATCATCTTGTGGATATTGAGGTGGGTGCCGACGCGCTGAGGGGAGTCCTCCGGGGAGATCCGCTCCCCTCGGACCTGGATGAGACGAAGGTTATCAGAGACGCCCTGGCCCATCCGATCGCATCAGGCGGGCTCCGTGAGCGAGTAAACGAGGGTGACCAGGTATGCATCCTGATTGGCGATATGACCCGGTCCTGGGTCAGGCATCACGTATTCCTGCCCCTTCTGCTCGATGAGCTTAACCGGGCGGGGATCAGCGATGAGGATGTGGTCATCGTCTCTGCCACGGGCGATCACAGGGGGCAGACCGAAGAAGAGCACGTTCACCTCGTGGGTGAGGATGTGTATGGGCGGGTGCGGGTCATTGATCACCGTTCCCGGGACGACGAGAACCTGGTCTACATGGGCCACACGACAGCTGGCACACCCGTCTGGATTAACCGGACGGTCGCCGGTGCCGACCGGGTTATCGTGACGGGCGGCATCGTATACCATTTCCTGGCCGGTTTCGGCGGCGGAGGAAAAGCGATCCTGCCTGGTGCGGCGGGCTATGATTCCATCATGGCGAATCACTCCCTCGCCCTGGGAGAGGAACCCGGGAGCGGTCTGAACCCCGAAGTGGCAGCGGGGAAGATCCAGGGAAATCCCTGCTATGAGGACATCATCGCGGCTGCATCCATGGTCTGTCCGACCTTCCTTTTGAATGTCATCGTGGATGATGATCGACATCGCATCAGCATGGCCGTAGCCGGTGATCTGAAGGTTGCTCATCGGGTGGGCTGCAGAATGGTACAGGAACACTTCCAGGTCACCATTAAAGAGAAAGCAGACCTCGTGATCGCCTCAGCTGGAGGTTATCCGAAGGACATAGACTTCTACCAGACTTACAAGACGATATACAATGCCCGTCGGGCCACGGTCGATGGAGGTACCCTGATCATCCTGAGTGAATGCCGCGAGGGCATGGGCAACGATGACTTTGCCTCCATGTTCTTCGATCATCCCGACGATGGACACAGGGAACGTGCCCTGAGAGAGACGTTTACCATCGGAGGCTTCATGGCTTTTCATGACCGGCTGATGGCATCTGAATGCGATATCCTGCTTCTGTCCTCTTTACCCGACGAGCAGGTGGCGGCAGCCGGCATGAGGCCAGTTCGCTCGATGGACGATGCCACAAGCTTCGTGGTTCAAAAACACGGCGGATTTCCATCCACTTACTT
>SKXF01000184.1 GCA_007128555.1 Clostridia bacterium
CAGGTATGCCGGGTCCGAAATCCACCACCGTTATGGCTTTCCGATCCCCTTCGGTACGGACTCCCACCCGCACCTCGCCTCCGTCGGGCGAAAACTTGATGGCGTTATCCAGGTATATTCCCAGGGTTCGCAAGAGCTTGCGGTAATCGCCTCGCCACACTTCATCCCTGGGAAGGTCCTTCACCAGCCGGACTCCCCGCTCTTCAGCCTGGGAACGCACGGCGCTCAGCGCCTCATCCAGAAGGTCCCGCACGGGGAACTCCTCAATCTGCATGGGTTCTTCCCCGGACTCCAGGCGGGACAGTGCCAGGATCTCCTCGGCCAGGCGCTGTAGCCTGTCGGTTTCCTGCAGGATGCGGCTCGGGAACTCTCCAAACTCCTCCGAGTTGGAAGGCAATTGCTCCGCCAACAACCTGATGGCCGTCACGGGCGTCCTGATCTGGTGAGATATGTCCGCAGTGAAGCGACGACGAATGTGTTCAAGCCGGTGCAGCTCACTGACATCTGTGAGGGTCAACAGGAGCGAGTCCTTCCAGGGGGGATCTGCCTCCCTGAGAAGAACCCCCTGGATACGGAGGTTTCTCGGGGGAGCGTCACCTATGGTCATCACCGTTTCCCTGGGCTCCTCGCCTCGTCTCCAGGCATCAACGTAAGCCAGTAGTTCGGGGGTTCTTCGTATGGTCAGGCGCAGTTGCTCCCAGAACGCGGAGGATTCCAATCCAAGCAACTCATTTGCCCTCCGGTTTGCCATGACCACGCGCCGCCCCCGCAGGACAATCAGCCCGTCGTGGGCGCTGTGAAGAATCAGGCTCATATGGTCCGTTGGAAGGACCGGCCCGTACTTATCGCGAAGGAATACCCACTCGGCGAGGGCCCCAACCACCATACCGGCAAGGATCCAACCGATCAGATCCATCATGGTCCATGCACCACCGGTAGGGGATCCCGAAACCCGATCATTTCCGGGCTCAGGCAGGGCGTCACTCTCCGGCCCGGTTCTCCCTGCCCCGTATGGGTGCGCCCATCGCCCCTGCTTCCCGGCGACAACCGGATCTTCACGTGCCCAGTGAAGCAACGTAGAGGCTCTGTTGGATGGGCTACCCCGGAAGCATCAACGGTTTCTTCACCCTGTGATAGACCCGCCACACCTGTCAACACGCAGAACGCTCCATACTGTTCCGACAGTGCACTATGGACAGCCCGGCGATCAGGACCCTTGAAGATGGACATGCACACCCTCCTTCGCTCAAGCCAGTCTCCATTTGCATGATCGTCGGTGCTTGACGAATGGAGAGAGAAATCTCCACGTCCACAACCCACGAACCATGGCTGGATCAACGGTTCACCAGGCAACACCCTGGTCTAAGACCCCCGGCAACAAGCATGTACGACCAATCGATAACCCACGCCACGAACCGTCTCAAGTTGTAAATCCGGCGCAGGCTCCTGGAGCTTCTCCCGCAGCCAATGCATGTGGACATCCACCGTCCGGGTCTCGCCAACATAGTCATACCCCCACACGGCGTTCAGGAGTTGGTCGCGCGAGCATACCTTTCCGATCTGTTGCGCCATGAACAGGAGGAGATGGAAAAGACGCGGCGTCAGATCGAGGGACGTTTCTCCAGCCATCGCCCTGTACGATGCCGGATCAAGGGTAACAGATCCCACTTGCAGGATCTCGTCTTCCGATTCCTGCACCCGTATCCTTCGCATGTTCGCTCGAATACGAGCCAGGAGCACGTTCAGGCTAAAGGGCTTGGTGACGTAGTCATCGGCTCCCATTTCCAGGCCCACGATCACATCGGTTTCTGCATCTCGAGCCGTCACCATGATGATGGGCACCTGGCTGCTCTTGCGAATAAGTCGACAGACATCCAGCCCGGACATGTCCGGAAGCATAAGATCTAATAGCACCGCGTCCACATGATGATTGGCGAATAGATCCAGCGCCTCTTCTCCGTGTGCTGCCGCCAGGACACAATAGCCTTCCCGTTTCAAGCCCGCAGTTAAAGAGAACCTGATGTTCTCCTCATCCTCAACGACCAGGATGGTAGTTTCATCGTCAGCCTCAGCCATGGCCATTCACTCCTCGCAATATCCACCTCTGGAAGCCGATGTAACCCGTTCTCCTGTCTTGAAGTATATCACCATCTCCGCGATGTTGGTGGCGTGATCGCCGATCCGTTCGAGGTGCCGGGCGACGAATAGGAGGGGAATGGCCCGGTGGATGCTGCGCGGATCATCGATCATGTAGGTCAGGAGCTCTCGGAAGATCTGCCAGTACAGAGCATCCATCTCATCATCCCGGCAGCGAACCCGCCAGGCACCTTCTTCGCTGTCCTCGACCAGCGCATTGAGGCTGTTCCGAACCATCTCCTGGGCGATGACGGCCATGCGCGGGATGTCAATGAGTGGCTTGAGCAACGGTTCCTCCATACTCAGGGTGGTGCGTGCGATGTTTACTGAAAGATCTGCGATTCGCTCCAACTCCCGCACAATCCGCATGGTGCTTATGATCCGTCGAAGATCAGAGGCGACCGGCTGGTGACGGGCAATGACTGTCTCTGCCATCTTCTCGACAGCAATCGAGCCGTCATCTACATGATCATCCTCATCCACCACCCATTGTGCCCGGACCGGGTCCTGCGCCTTCAGGGATTGAACCGATTCACTCAACATCTTCTCCGCGCGTTCAGATAGGGAAACGGTATCCCTGCCAAGGGTTCGCAGCGCCTCATCCAATTCGCGTCGCGGTATTGATGTACGTGCCACGTGGATTCCCTCCTTCACCCGAACCTGCCCGTGATGTAATCATCCGTGCGCGGATCCGACGCATTGGTAAAGACCAACTCCGTGGGACCGCATTCGATCAACTCCCCATCCAAAAGGAACGCGGTGTGGTCCGACGCCCGTCCGGCCTGCTGGAGATTGTGAGTTACCAGCACCACCGTCAGCTCCTGGCGTAGGCTAGAAACCAGGTCTTCAATCCGGGCCGTAGCCGCAGGATCTAGAGCGCTGCAGGGTTCATCCATCAGGAGCACGTGGGGCTTCACGGCCAGGCAACGCGCGATGCACAGGCGCTGTTGCTGTCCCCCCGACAGATCCATGGCCGACGCATGCAACCGATCCTTGACTTCGTCCCAGAGTGCTGCACCCTGCAACGCCTCTTCCACGATGCCGTCGAGGGCGGCCCGCTTCATCGGTCCACGGATGCGGGGCCCGTAGGCCACGTTGTCATAAATGGACCGTGGAAAGGGATTGGGCTTCTGGAATACCATGCCGATGTGTTGGCGAAGCGCGACCACATCCTGCTGCCTCGACAGGAGATCGCAGCCATCAAACATGATCCTGCCTTCGGTCTCCGCGGCATGAGCCAGATCCACCATGCGATTGAGACAGCGCAGAAGACTCGACTTTCCCGAGCCAGAGGGCCCAATGATGGCGGTTACCCGGTTAGGAAGAATGTCCATCGCGATGTTCTTCAGGACCCGTTGCCCATTGAAGGCCAGCGAAAGGTCCCTGATGCGAATAAGGGGGATCTCTTCAACCGTCACTGTGGCTCCAACTCCTCTCTCAGCATCACGAAGGCCTGACTAGCGTGTGTGGAGTCGCTGACGCCCACTCAACCGGTTCATCAGGATGTTGATCATCACCACGGCCAGGATCAACACAGCACCGGTAGCATATGCTTTTTCCATGGAAATCCCCTCCACTGCCAGTACGTACAGGTGCACCGATAGGGCACGGCCAGGTGCCAGGAGCGACCGTGGAACACCAAGGGCACTGCCTGCCGTGAGAATAACGGCGGCTGATTCACCAACGGCACGACCCATGCTCAGCACGATGCCCGTTGAAATGCCCGGTAAAGCAGCGGGCAGGACCACTCGGAGGATGGTCTGGGATCTCGTTGCACCCAACGCCAGGCTGCCCTCCCGATAGGCATTCGGCACGGCTCGAAGGGCCTCTTCCGAGGTTCGCACAATGATCGGAAGGATCATCAGTGTCAGGGTGAGGGCTCCCGAAAGAATCGACCATCCCAGTCCCAGGAACAAGACGAAAAACGAAAAACCGAACACACCGAAAATAATGGATGGAATGCCTGCCAGGGACTCTGTCGTGAACCGAATCAGGGATAGGATGCGGCCTCCTTGCCTGTATTCAACGAGGAAGATAGCCGCCCCCACCCCCACAGGTGTGGCAAGGGCCAGGGCGAGAAGAAGCAGGTAGATGGTGGAAACAATGGACGAGTAGATTCCGCCTTCCCGGCCCATGTTCGCAGGATTGGCCAGGAGAAACTCCAGGTTCACATGACCCAGTCCATTGAAGAGAACGTTACCGATGATCAGGGCAAGAATGATCGTAGTAAGCACAGCCGCTCCCCACATCACCACTCTGGCTAACCGCTCTTCCAGTTGGGGACTCACCGGTAGTTCACCCCCTCACGGCGCCACCAGCTGATCAAGAGGTTCAGCAGCATAATGAACACAAACAGAACGACGCCCGTGGCAAACAGGGCCTGCATGTGGTCTCCATGGGCGTATGCCATCTCGATGACGATGTTGCCGGTGAGCGTTCGAACAGGATCGAGAAAAGAGGACGGCATACCCGGAACATTCCCGGTCACCATGATGACAGCCATGGTCTCTCCAATAGCCCGACCTGTGCCGAGCACCACGCCCGTCACGATACCCTGTTTCGCGGCCGGAATCTGAACGTTCTTGACCGTTTGCCAGTGCGTAGCCCCAAGGGCCATGGAACCCTCGTTGAATTCCCGCGGCACACTCCTCAGGGCATCCTCGGATAAATTGATGACCGTCGGCAGGATCATGATGGCAAGGATGATCGCCCCCGCCACGGCACTAAACCCACTGCCACCAAAGATCCTCCTCAAGAAAGGGACAAGGACAACCAGGCCCCAGAAGCCATACACCACGGAGGGGATTCCCGCCAGAAGCTGAATCGTTGGCCGGAGCACATTGGCAACCCTTGCCGGCGCGAATTCCGCCATGAACACGGCTCCCAACAGACCGGCAGGCACCGCCAGGAACAGGGCACCAACGGTGACCATGCCCGATCCCACGATCATCGGCAAGATGCCAAAGGAGCCCTGCATGGGACTCCAGTTACGGTTAAGGACCACGCCTCCGAGCCCCTCCCTGATGATCAGGGGAAGCCCGCTTGCGAACACAAAAACGGAAATGACCACGACAGCCACGATGGAAGTCATCGCACAGGCAAGAAGCGTGCCCTCCACATACCGTTCCCTTCGTTGTCGACGCTGTTCTCTAGGGGGATCTGCCACGAAGAGTCCCTCCTCTCACTGCCGCATTCAACAGGGTCTTCCGCAGGTCCGGGAGACCCTGTTGAGTCGCAGTCCCATTAGCGTACGAGGCCGGCTTTTTCGATGATGGGCTGTGCTTCGGCACTCATGAC
>SKXF01000408.1 GCA_007128555.1 Clostridia bacterium
CCCGTGGGGAAAGGGCAAAAGAGAGGTGGGCGCGACCTCCTCAGGACATTCCTCGACACCTGTCTCCTCCATGATCTCCTGGATCTGTCCGGCGAACGTCCGATGAAGGCCTTCCGCACTGCCCTGCATCTGCAGCTTCCCATTGGTGTACTGCCGGACCACAAGGCGCCCATCCTCCCCGGCGATGACGTATGAATACTCACAGTGTGGGTCTTCCCTTGCCTCAACCACGCCATCATACTGCGCCAGCAGCTTACGCACTGAACTCCGGTACTGCGGAGGCAAAAAGATCGTTTCCTCTACTCTTCCGATCGCCACCACCCCGATTCTACCATCACCCTATAGCTGAGCTATGACAACGTAATGTCATACTTCAGGCACTTCGCCCCCTCTCTGAGCATTCCTGCCCGACAGGGGATTCCATCCAGTAGGCACAGGACATGTGTTATACTACTTGATAGCAGATTCACGTCGGAAAGGAGAAAGCGCAATGGGCCGTGAAAACGACATCTGCGATATCTTCCACCCCCACCCCGACCGGATCCGTTTACTGGCGAACTCCCTTCCCGACCTCAATCACCTGGCAGAACTGTTCAAGATCCTGTCAAACACAACACGGGCAGAGATCCTTTACCTGCTCGACCGAGAAGAACTCTGTGTCTGCGATATCGCTGAACTGCTGAACAGTAGTGTGTCTAACATATCCCATCACCTCAGGATCCTGCGCACCGCCAGGCTAGTGAAGTACCGTCGCGATGGACGCCAGGCCCTCTACACCCTCGACGACGATCACGTGGTCCAGCTGTTCCGCGCGGGCCTGGAACACCTGGAACACACCGGGGAAGCCTGATACCGCATACGCCCAGAGGAGTCGGGGAACACTTGAGTCGGTGATTCCCTTGAGACGACTTCTAAAGTCATTGCTATACTTGCTGATTGCATTCCTGTTTGCGAGCCCGATCATCATGCTGAACGACTCTATTTCCAATCCCGTTACGATGCGCGAAAGCCTCCCAGTAGCAAACACCGCATACACCTCCAGGGTGCAGGGGGAGCACATCACCGACCTTAGCCTGAAGGTAACCGAGATGCGCTTCGTCCCTGAAGATGAGCCAGCCCCCTTCCTCGTTGTTGCCCCCGACGACGATCCCCTAGCCGGCATTCTGGCATTAAGGCTGTGTGCACCCCCCGTAGGGGGCGGATTGATCCTTCTACCGACATCGCCACCCCTGGAACCTGACGTGGTTTCTCGAATGCAGGACATACTAGCAGCTGGGGATACAGACCCCCCTGTCATAGCCCTCGGGAACATTCACCCAGACATACTCTCCGAGATCACCACGCACTTCCGCGTGCAGACCCTTGAAGGGAATGCAGAGCAACTGGCCACCCAGGTAGATGAGTGGATGGTGGCACGCAACGGAGTGAGCGAGCGTTACCTGTTCATACCGGAAGAAGATTTTCGACACGGCCTGGCCCTTGTAAGCTGGCTGGCCCTCACGGGTGATCCCGTATTTCCCATAGGTAGGGACGAAATCTCCGAACACCTCGGGGATTACCTGAGCGTTGTTCAGGGGCAGGCGAGGGGCCGGCAAAACAACCTCTACCTGATCGCCCCCACTTCCCTGGGAACTGCGGCACTGATGGAGGAACTGAACAACTACGGACAGGTTGTTCGAGTGGCAGGGATCACGCCTGAAGAAACGGCCCTGGCCCTGGCTCAATATTACGATGCTGGAACCCAGTTTGGATGGTGGGCCGGAGCCATCGCGGAGGGCAACCGTCACTACCTTCTGGGCAACCCAGATCATCCAGCCGAACTGATCGCTGCAGCTCCCCTTTTCAGTGAAACCCAGTATGGACCCACCGTATTGACCTCTGCAGAACGACTCACACCCGTGGTGGAAACCTTTCTGTGGACCATCCGACCTCACTGGATCAACGTTCCCTCGGAGGGTCGCTACAACTTCGCCTGGTTGGCCGGAGATTCCGATGCAATCAGCTGGTCGGTTCAAAACCGGGTGGACTTGATCAACCAGACTGTGCCCTATGATAGCCAGGGTTTTGGTGGGCTCGACGCCTCGCTACTCGTCTGGTTGACGATCGGATGGATGGGAGCCGTGTGGACGTGGATCCACAGCGTGATGAGACGACCGGCCATGGAGCAACACGTTAGACTGTTCTGGGTGTTGATCACCCTGGTACTCGGACCGCTGGGGTTCCTGTCCTACTACCTGGCAACTCGTGGAGAGAAGCCCCCTGTAGCAACTGAGGAGATGCTGTCCCCCCCCACCGAGGCTCTTGCGGCAACCGCCGCCACCGTGTCCCTGGCGGCCAGCGTCATCCTTCTTACCGGATTTATGTACGTGCTACTCCGGCGTCCCCTGTTGGTGATCGACGGCTCCCTTTTCTTCGTGGGAAGCCCGGTCGTCCGAAGCCTGATTGCAGGTTCGCTGCTGGCCCTCGCAGTAGCCCTGTTGGTCGTTGAACCCGTGCTCTATGCTGGCGGTGGAGAAGCCTACAATAAACTTCTGAAGGACACCTGGAAAGGTTCAGCAATCGCCCTAACGATCACCGCTGTTGTGTTTTCACTGGTCGCCTGGTGGCTGCGAACTCATTATCTCAGCATACCGCCCAGCGAGACCCAGATTCTCTGGTGGGGCACCGCAGCCCTGGCCGCTGCAATCACCGCTCTCATCACGTACCCCATCAACTACTGGTTGGTGTCGCAGAACATCAAGAAAGGTCTGTTGAGATGAACCCTGTGAACTATCGCCACAGCCAGAGACGCGTTCGACTCGCTCTCCATGGCCTGATCCTACTTCTGATCACAGCTGCAGTGGGCGGCGCATTAATCCCCTCACCTCTGTACCCAGGGACATCGGTAGACCCGGCGCCTCCAACCAGTTCGATCGGCGCCCTTACCACACAGCTTGGGGGACCAGATCTCCTCGGAACAGCAATTTCCATCTCCCAGGCCGTCTATCCCGCGGCAGCCCGAGCACGTGCGGTTATCCTGGTGCCAGAAGATGACTGGAGAGCAGGCCTTGTTGCCGCAGCACTGACCGGGTCACCTGTTAATGCGCCCATCCTTCCCGTACCGGCAGGGCCCATGCCCTCAGAAGCCGTGGAGGAGATCGAGCGCCTCAACCCGAGGGGGATCAGTGGAGATGGGGGCATCCAGGTTCTGGCCGTCGGCAATGTTGATCCGCAGGTGCTGGACCAGGTGAACCAGATGGGACTGCGCTTGCGGAAGATCGACGGCGCTACACCAGCAGTTCTGGCCGAAAGGGTCGATCACTACCGGGCCATCCTGACTGGAAATCACCCGGACCAGGTGCTGATCGTACCCGTTGACTTTCCCGAGTACGCAACGATTGCGGCTTCGTGGGCTGCCCAGAGCGGCCATCCAATCCTATTCGTCCAGGGTGCGACCCTACCTCTAGCCACGCGAAACGCCCTGGATCTTCGACCGACAGAAGCATTCATGTACGTACTTGGTCCAGAGAAGATCCTGCCGCGCGACGTGGCCGAAGCGATGGTCTTCTTCGGACACGTACAGCGCATCCCGGGCGACGATCCCTTCGAGATGGCTACTGCTTTCGCCCGGTACACCGATCGTGGAACGCTTCTTCCATGGTGGTTCGGAGCCACGCCCAGGATCTTTGGCTGGGGGGTATCCGGACCAGGCCATCATTTCATCTTTGTCAATATTGAAGAGCCGATGCACGCAGTGATAGCTTCAGGCCTCTCCAGCCGCGGCACCCACGGTCCGCTGCTCTGGATCGAGAAAGATCACGTGCCCGAACCGACAACCGAGTTCCTCGCCACCACGCGTCCAGCCGGAGGACCGCGACCCGACCCTCTGCTGAACCGGGGTTGGTTGATCGGCGCCGAAAACAGCATTACGCTGGCGACCCGTCACCGGATCGATAAACAGCTGAGGGCCGTCCGGCCGCAGGAGGCACTGATCCACCATGAGTAAGATGGTATCGTCCTTCGCCCGAAGAAAGGATGCCGTCCTGGCGCTGGGAGACGTTGAGATGCACAGATACGGAACAGGCCAGGTGATTCCACTCGATGGAAGAGAAGCTGAACAGGTCGTGAGCGCCAACCTCTTCCTTGATCACAAAGAAGCGTCCCGCATCGCTGTTGGAGCCCTGGTCGGGTTCATCCTCGGGGCCCTGTTGATGTATTCGCACCGCGTCGGCCTACTGAGTTTCCCTCTCCTGTCACCGGCCTTCGCGGGAGGGTCATACCCTGCATATTTCGCCGGGGCCGGTATAGGAGCAACCGTGGGAGCCTTTGCCTGCGGCCTGTACGTGATCAGCAGGCCCCGGATTCTCCTGGGGCCAGATTCCACTCTGCTGGCCATATTCGCGCCCAGGTACCAGTTGAAGAAGATCAAGAAGACCGTGGAGCAATACGGCGGCAAGGTGATCTGAACCCCCGTCCCTCCCCAGTGGCCTCATTGGTCGAGGCAGGCAGGGCAGCATCAACCCCTTACCCGCCTGCACAGGGTGTTCTGTTGACCGGGCACCGTCATTCATACAGGAGATGGCACTGCACACGGACAGTACAGAGTGTTCCAGTATTCAGAGCAGGCAACCGACCTCCACCGGCCAACGACAGCATTGGGGAGGGTCACGATCGTCCTCCAGGGACGGACAAGGTTCGAACGCTGTCCCTCACCTGAAGAGATCACCTGGAAGGGTTCATCTCATGACCGGCGCCCAAGGGACCGAGCAACCCAGGTACCCGC
Organism: Clostridia bacterium; assembly: GCA_007128555.1. Next base: position 4,763 of record SKXF01000408.1, read on the forward strand.
TGTGATGAACAGGACGCTGGAACAGGGTATGGCTGACCACGAGCATAATGACAATCCAGGCCCAACCCGTTGTGGTGTCTTTGCGTATTCGCCCCGTGGATCCTCACTACAGCACAGTTACAGGGGTCCTTGCATCAACTTCTTTCTGCCCGGCATTATGTGGTATAAATATTGAGGGAGCCCGTCGTTAACATCTGTGACGCTTGCCCAAACTGCAGGTGGAAGGTGATTACTGTGACGAAAAGACGCGTCTTCAGCGGCATGCGTCCCACAGGCCAGATGCATGTGGGTAACTACCTGGGAGCAGTAAGAAACTGGGTGCAAATGCAAGACACGTACCAGTGTATATATGCTGTTGTGGATTATCACGCCATGACCACGCCCTATGAAAGGGACCAGCTTAACCAGGAGACGGACGAGATGCTGGTGGATCTTCTCGCCTCGGGAATTGATCCCGAAAAGTGCACACTGATCGTTCAGTCTCAGGTCCCTCAACACTCCGAGCTTGCGTGGATCCTCGGCACGATTACTCCCCTTGGATGGCTGGAGCGGGTGCCAACCTTCAAGGAGAAGTCCAATATGCACCCCGACTACCTGAACCTCGGGCTTCTGTCATATCCGGTGTTACAGGCCGCCGACATCATACTC
>SKXF01000189.1 GCA_007128555.1 Clostridia bacterium
ATGAACAGGGTCCCCCAGGCGGTCTACATCGTGGATCCTCGCAAAGAGGAGATCGCGGTGCGAGAGTGCCTTAAACTCGGCATACCGACGGTGGCCATTGTGGATACCAACTGTGATCCGGACGAGATCGACTACTTGATTCCCGGCAACGACGATGCGATCCGGGCCGTGCGTCTTCTGACTTCCAGGATCGCTGACGCCGTCCTGGAGGGGAAACAGGGTGTGCAGGTCAGGCAGAGCTGACCCGGGAAGCTGGACTGTGAAGGGGAAGTGAACAATGGTTGAGATAACTGCTAAGGAAGTGAAGGAGCTCCGACAGGCGACGGGAGCTGGCGTTCTGGATTGCAAGAAGGCCCTGCAGGAGACCGACGGGGACATGCAGAAGGCGACGGCGGTTCTGCGGGCCCAGGGTCTTGCCGATGCGTCGAAGCGGGCGGGCCGTGCCACCGAGCAGGGCCTGGTGGATTCGTACATCCATCTTGGCGGCAAGATCGGGGTCCTGCTGGAGATCAATTGCGAGACGGATTTTGTTGCGCGGACGGACGAGTTCCAGGAGCTGGCTCACAACATCTGCATGCAGATCGCCGCGGCGGACCCCGACTACATCGACCGGGAGGAGATCCCGGAGGAGGTCCTCGAACAGGAGAAGCGGATCCTGCGCCAGCAGGCCGACGGTGAGGGCAAGCCGCCGGAGATCGTGGACCGCATGATCGAGGGCAGGCTGGAGAAGTTCTATTCCCAGGTTTGCCTGGTGGACCAGGCCTACATTCGGGATGCCGACCGGACGATCGATGAGTTGCTCAAGGAGGCCATAGCATCGGTGGGCGAGAACATTCAAGTGAGGCGTTTCGCTCGTTTTGCCGTCGGCCAGGACTAGGTGAAAGCGGGGCAGGGGACCATGGGGGACACGCCTGTTTACAGCCGGGTAATATTGAAACTCAGCGGAGAGGCCCTGGCAGGAAAGAACGCCTTCGGCATTGACCCCGAGGTGGTGGACGAGATCGCTGCCCAGCTGAAGGAAGTGGCGCTCCTCGGGGTGCAGGTTGCGGTCGTGGTCGGTGGGGGGAACATATGGCGCGGATCCTCGGGCTGGACCATGGGCATGGACCGGGCCACTGCCGACTACATGGGCATGCTGGCCACCTGCATCAATTCGCTGGCCCTGCAGGATGCCCTGGAGTCCCACCTGGTGGACACCAGGGTTCAGACCGCCATCGAGATGAAAGAGGTGGCCGAACCCTATATTCGTCGCCGGGCGATTCGTCACCTGGAGAAGGGACGAATCGTGATTCTCGCCGGGGGGACGGGCAATCCCTATTTCTCCACGGATACAACCGCCGCCCTGCGCGCGGCCGAGATCGAGGCCGAGGTCATGCTCAAGGCGACGAACGCCGCCGGAGTCTACGACTCGGACCCCGCTCTGAATCCCGAGGCCATAAAATACGAGGAGATCGAATATCTTGACGTTCTGAACCAGGGGCTGATGGTGATGGATTCCACCGCAACCTCCCTGTGCATGGACAATGACATTCCCATCGTCGTCTTTGACCTGGGGGAGCGGGGGAACATCAGGAGAGTGATCACCGGGGAGAGCATCGGCACATTCGTGAGGGGGGGAAAAGCGGGTGACAAGGGAGATCCTGACTGCGTGTGAGCAGAGGATGAAGAAGCAGGTTGAGTTCTTCCAGGGGGAAGTGAGCGCGATCCGGGCGGGCCGGGCCAATCCGGCCCTGGTCAATGATATCCCCGTGGACTACTACGGCACATCAACGCCTATCAACCAGCTGGCGACGGTCACGGTTCCGGAAGCGCGGCTGCTCGTGATTCAACCGTGGGACAAAAATGCCATCAAGGATGTGGAACGAGCCATTATGACATCGGACCTGGGCATCATGCCCAACAACGATGGAACCGTGATCCGCCTGGCGATTCCGCAGCTGACCGAGGAGCGGCGTCGGAGCCTGGTGACGATGGCCCGAAAGAAGGCGGAGGAGAACCGCGTCGCTATTCGCAACTTGCGGCGGGATGCCAACGACCAGGTCAAAAAGGCAGAGAAGGATGGCGATGTCTCCGAGGACGAGGCTCGTCGCTACCTGGCGGAGGTCCAGACGCTGACCAATACCTATATTGAGCGCGTTGATCAGATCATGGACGACAAGGAGAAGGAGATCTTGGAGGTGTGAGCGCGATCGACGCCTGCCGTTTGCACCGATACCTGGGGATGGATGAGACCGTGGTTGTGCGGACCCTGGAGGCGGAAGGGATCCTCTGCGAGGTTTGCCGATGCGATGATCCGAGCCCCCAGGGACACCCCATGGCCCCCTGGAGACGCGTGCTCTGGGCAGCTGCAGAAGAATCCGGCGGTCCGATCACGCTGTACGTGGCGTCCCCCCAGGTGGAAAGCACCGATGTGCGGGCTGCAAAGGAGCGTCATTTTGGAGAAGCCTCGAGCTCGATCTGAAGATGAAGGGCAGCAGGAGCGCGATGTGTTGATGCGGGGACCCCTGCCCGGGCACATCGGGGTGATCATGGATGGAAACGGGCGCTGGGCCCAGTCCCGCGGCCAGTCCCGCGCCGAGGGGCATCGCCGGGGGGCGAGCAGCCTCCGACGGATCATCGAGGAGTGCGTGATGCTGGGTATACCGTGTCTCTCCACGTTCGCCTTCTCCACCGAGAACTGGCTTCGTCCGCAGGAGGAAGTCGATGCGCTGATGCTCCTCATGGCGGAGTTCGCCATCAGCGAGGCGGAGGAGATGGCCAGGCGGGAGGTGCGGGTGGTTCCCATTGGCGACGTCGAGGGGCTGCCCGAGCGGACCCGGCGCGAGATCTGGAACCTCCGGGACAGGACCCGGGAGGGCAGGGCCATGACGCTGATGCTCGCCGTGAACTACGGGGGGCGCGACGATGTCCTGCAGGCCGCACAGAAGATCTCCCGGGAGGTGGCCCGGGGCAACCTGGACCCCGAACAGATTGACCATGAGTGCTTCCGCCGCCATCTATACACGCAGTCGCGGCCCGACCCGGACCTGATCATAAGGACCGGGGGCGAGTGGCGCCTGAGCAACTTCCTCCTCTACCAGGCTGCCTACGCGGAGTTTTACTCCACGGAGGTGTTGTGGCCGGACTTCGACGCCCACGAGCTGTACCGGGCCTTGCGGGAGTTTCAGCGCAGAGAACGTCGGTATGGGGGGCTGCACGACAGGGGCGCTGACGCCCCGGACCGGGGAGGCGATCGGGCGTGAGGGATCTCGGACCCCGGGTGGTTTCATCGCTGGTCTTCGTTCCCGTGTTCTTCGCGCTGGCCTTCTTGGGGGGCTGGCCCTTCCTGGTGTTTTCTGTCGTGACGTTGTGGGTGATCTCTTCTGAGATGGGAAGCATGGCGCCGACGGGACGGCGGCGCAGGGAATACTGGGTTCCACTGCTTCTATCCTGTGCCCTGCTACTCAGCCCTTTCCTCGGCTACCACATCCTGCTCTTTGTCCCACCCCTCTTGCTTCTCACCGTCGTCGGCTGGTGGTTTGCTCCATCCTCCGACTGGCAGGAGGTCGCCGGCATTCTTTCGTGGAGGACCCTCACCGCCGTTTACGTGGGCCTGGTGGCGTTCTGGCCGGCACTGCGCGGGTTGAGCGGGGGACAGGAGTATTTTCTCTTTGCCCTCCTATGTACCTGGATGAATGATACGGCTGCCTACTTCGTGGGCTCCACCTGGGGCGCACAGAAGCTGGTGCCCCAGCTCAGCCCGGGCAAGAGCCGCATGGGCGCCGCGGGCGGAGCCGCCGCTGGGATCGCGGTCGGAATCGGTTTTGCCCTGTTCGTGCAGGGCCCCGTTGCTCCTTACGCGGGGGCGGGGTTCATTCTCGCGGTGGCCGCCCAGCTCGGCGACCTGTTCGAATCCATGTTGAAACGGGGGGCGGGTGTCAAGGATGCCGGGTCCATCATACCGGGTCACGGGGGGGTCCTTGATCGCATCGATGGGTTGCTCTTTGCCGTGCCCACCCTGGTGCTTCTGGTGGGCCTCGGTCTCATATGACGTCTGGGAGGGTGTGTGCGGGTGAAGAAGGTCACCATACTGGGTTGCACGGGAAGCGTTGGGAAGCAGGCATTGGATGTGATACGCAGGTTCCCCGAACGCCTGCAGGTCTACGGTCTTGCCGCCAATACAGATGCCGAGGGCCTGGCAGAACAGGTTGAGGAGTTTCGCCCCGCCGTCGCAGCTTTGCAGGATGAGACAGCGGCTTCCCGCCTGCGAAAGATGAGCGACGGCAAGGTCGAGATCCTCGCGGGCGAGGACGGGGTCTGTGAACTGGCGGGTCGGTCCGGCATCGACGTGGTCCTGTCCGCGATCTCGGGTTTCGCTGGGCTCAGGCCCACCCTTGCTGCGTGTGATGGGGGCGCGGACCTCGCTTTGGCCAACAAGGAGTCGGTGGTGTGTGCTGGTTCCCTCCTCATGCAAAGGGTCCGGCAGCGGGGTGTCACGCTCATTCCCGTCGACAGCGAACACAACGCCCTGTTCCAGTGCATGCTGGGCGAGGCGGCCGAGGACCTGGATCGACTGATCCTGACGGCCTCGGGGGGACCCTTTCGCGAGGTGGCGTCCGGGGAACTGGCGGGGGTGACCCCTGAACAGGCCCTGGCCCATCCAAGGTGGGATATGGGGAATAAAATATCGATTGATTCTGCTACACTGATGAACAAGGGGCTGGAGGTCCTCGAGGCCCACTGGCTGTTCGGGGTCCCGCTGGATCGAATCGAGGTCGTGATCCATCCCGAGAGTGCCGTGCACTCCCTGGTCAGGCTACGGGACGGTTCCATCAAGGCCCACGTGGGGCCGGCGGACATGCGGTACCCGGTCCAGTATGCCCTGAGCTATCCCGAGCGCTGGGAGGATCCCGGCTACTCGGAATTCTCCTTGCCGGGGTGGGACTTCACCTTTGAGGAGCCCGACCTGGAGCGATTCCCCTGCCTGGCGCACGCCTGGAGGGCGGGCCGAGCGGGGGGGGTGTTCCCGACGGTGCTGGTCGGGGCCGACGAGGTGGCTGTATCTGCCTTTCTCGAGGGGCGCCTGTCTTTCCTGGGCATCCCCGAGGTGATCGAGGGGGCCCTGGACCGGGTTCCCGAGAGATTGCAGGGCCACGTTTCCCCGGGGGTTGAACAGATCCTGGAAGCCGATGCATGGGCCAGGGCGTGCGCCCGGGAGATAGCTCTGGAGAAAGGTCGGGAGGAAGTCCATTGACCACAGCATTGATGACCATTGTGATTCTGGGTTTCATCATCCTCGTCCACGAGTTGGGGCACTTCATGGCTGCCCGACGCGCAGGCATCCTGTGCCACGAGTTCGCCATGGGCTTCGGCCCGGCGCTGTACTCATGGCGGGGAGGGGAGACCAAGTTCTCCATTCGACTCATCCCCCTGGGTGGGTATGTACTGATGGCCGGAGAGATTCCGAGCGGACCCGAGGGCAAACCCGATGAGGAGGGGCCCTATCCGCCCGCGGAGCCCGGACGCAACTTCCAAGACAAGTCCATTCTTGCCCGGATGGGGGTCATTGCAGCGGGACCGGTCACGAACTTCATCGCGGCCTTCGTGGTCTTTTTCGTTGTGCTGGCCGCCGTGGGTGTTCCTGTGCCGACGGTTGAGATCGCGGCCGTTGCCCCTGGGCTCGCAGCGGACCAGGGCGGCGTTCAGCCCGGTGACAGGATGCTATATATAGATGGTGTGGAGATTAACAGCTGGGAAGATGTGGTTTTCGCGGTTCGGGACCGTCCGGATCGCCAGGTCCAGATGCTGGTCGACCGGGATGGTACAGAGGTGTCGTTGGAGCTCGTTGTCGGCCGGAGTCCCCAGGACGAAAGCGTAGGATACATCGGAATCGAGCCCGCGGTGCGGGATCAGCGCATGGGCCTGCTCCCGGCCCTTACCGAGGCCGCCTCGTGGACGGCGCTGATGCTGGTCATGCTCGTTGATGTCTTCTTGCGCCTGTTCCAGGGCGAGACCGCGAACCTCCTGGGCGTCGTCGGGTTGGGCGCCGAGGTCGGGCACGCAGCCGCGCTGGGCCTTTCCAGCGTGCTGTGGATGGTGGCGACCATCAGTGCCAGTATCGGGTTCTTTCAGCTGTTGCCCATTCCGGCCCTTGACGGTTCAAGGTTGATCTTCTTGCTGGTTGAGGCAATCCGGGGACGGCCCATGGATCCCGAGAAGGAAGGGATGATCAACTTCCTGGGATTTGCCTTTCTGATCCTGTTGGTCCTTTACGTCACCTTCCAGGATATCACCCGGCTATTTGGCTAGGGCAGCGATGCCCGGTGCCCCTGGGGGTGACATGATCCACGAAATCCGGAGCAATCCAGGGGGGGAAGCCGCCGGGATACGGGTGGCGATTCAAAATGACCCATGACTCTATCCGAGATACCCCGGGGCCCCGGCCGCGGCGCCCGTCACGACAGGTCCTTGTCGGGCGGGTTCCCATCGGTGGTGGGACCCCGGTCACGGTTCAATCCATGACCAATACGGATACCCGCGATGCCCGCAAGACCCTTGAGCAGGTCGGCCAGCTGGCCGAGGCCGGGGCGGACCTGGTGCGGGTCGCCGTGCCCGATGCCCAGGCCGTCCGTGCCCTTGAGTGCATCTGCCGTGGCAGTGATGTCCCGATCGTCGCCGACATCCATTTCGATCACCGCCTGGCCCTGGGGGCCATCGCCGCGGGAGCTGCCAAGGTGAGGATCAATCCCGGCAACCTTGGCCGGGCGCGATACGCAGAGGAGGTCGCATCCTGTGCGAGAAGGGCCGGCGTGCCCCTTCGCGTCGGGGTCAATGCCGGGTCGCTGCCCGCGGAGATCATCGAATCTGCCGGGGTGACGCCCGAAGGGATGGTGCGGGCGGCCCTGGACCAGGTTCGCATCCTGGAGAGGGTCGGATTCGAGGACCTGGTCATCTCCCTGAAGGCCTCCAACGTGGCCATGACGGTGCGGGCGAATGAGCTCATGGCAGAACGCGTCGATTATCCCCTCCATCTTGGCGTGACGGAGGCGGGCAGCTTCGACAGGGGCTCGGTGAAATCTGCGGTTGGGCTCGGATACTTGCTGGGCCGGGGCATCGGCGATACCCTTCGTGTCTCACTGACCGGGGATCCGGTCCAGGAGGTGCGGGTGGCCCTCCGCATCCTGTCGGCGTGGGGGCTGAGGCGGTCCGGGCCGGAGATCATCTCCTGTCCCACCTGCGGCCGGTGCAGGGTGGATCTGTTGCGCATTGTCGACGAGGTGGAAAGAAGCGTGGAGGGCGTTCGGGCTCCGATCAGGATCGCGGTGATGGGCTGCGAGGTGAACGGTCCGGGCGAGGCGAGGGATGCGGACGTCGGTCTTGCCTGTGGCCGCGGGGTCGGACTGTTGATGCGAGAGGGAAAGGTGCTCAAGAAGGTATCGGAGGAGAACATGGTGGAGGAGCTCGTGGGACTGGTGGAGGCCTACCTGGCCTCGCAGCCGTGATGGCTTTTCATCCAACAGATGCCATCACAGGGTGAGCAAGAGATGGGCCTTTCGGGCATAGACTAAGCCCGAGGGGGTGCCAGTCATTCGCCGAACCGTTCGCCGCTTTGAAGGTATCTTGATGGGTGCTGTGTCTGCCACGGTGCTGCTGTTGGCCCTTTCTCCGGCTGGTGACGTGGCCGGTCTCACCTCGAGGGATGTGGACCTGAGCGATTTTGTGATCCTGGTCGCCCTGTATTCCATCGTGGCCGTGATCTGCATCGGGCTGCACGTCCTGTTATCTGAGCTGTTTTCCTCGCCCATTCCCTCCTTCGTCATCGGCCTCTACGCAGCCTTTCTGCCGATGTCGACGGTCTTCTGGATGAGCCTACTGGAAGGCACCCTGGCTCCGGGGGAGGGCCTTGCGATGCCGATGCTGGGGATCCTTGCGGTGTCGTCTGCCGTTGCGGGCATGCTCGCCTCGGAGCTGAATGCCTGATCTGCCGCCCCGCAGCGATTTTTTGCATGGAGGATGCTATCGATACCTGTCCTGGTGAGGAAGGGAGCTTACATGTCACTGACCATACTGGCGACCAATGATGATGGCATCGATGCTCCGGGCCTGCAGGTGCTCGCCCGGGAGCTCAGCACCATGGAGGGGGCGAGGGTCTACGTGGTCGCCCCTGGCGATGAGTGGTCGGCCCGGGGGCACGCCATAACGATCAAGGAGCCCATCTATGTCGAGAAGAAGGAGGGGCTGTACGAGGTTCCCGCGTGGGAGATCTCGGGAAGCCCTGCTGACTGTGTGAAACTGGGCCTCAACCACCTCGTTCCCGAGGCCGTGGACGTGGTGGTGGCAGGGATTAACAACGGCCCCAACCTCGCCACCGATGTCCTTTACTCGGGAACCGTGGCCGCTGCTATCGAGGCTGTCCTGGCCCGGATCCCGTCCCTGGCGGTTTCGCTCGGGGTTTCATCGGATTGCCAGGAGGACTACCGGGCAGCAGGGCGGGTGGCCCGGATCCTGGTCGAAAGCTTCCAGGGCCAGGAGCCGTTCCCCCTTCACCTGCTGAATGTCAACGTGCCCCTTCATCCCCGGGGGATCGAGTTCACGGAACTCGGACCCTGTCCCTACGACGACAACATCGAGACGGCCCAGGATGCCGAGGGGAACGCCTGTTACTGGCTGAGGGCCTGCCTGGCTGGCGAGGGCGCCTCTGACGGCACCGACCTGGCCGCCCTGGCCCGGGGACACGTCTCCATAACGCCCCTTGAGTTTTTCGACATCACGGACCGGGCGCTCCGTGATGAGATGGCATCCATGGCCGGGCACCTCGAAGCGAGGCTGTCAGATCCCGACCCGCGCTGATCCGCGCACGACCCCACGGTTCATATTCCCCTGCGAAGAGGAATAGGGTTTCAGTGGGGTCTTTTGCATGCGCGGAAAGGGGTGCTAGCGGTGGCGCACCGCAGATTGGGTTCCTCAGGAAACGAGGAGACGAGCTTCAACGGAAGGGCGGTCATCACGGGTCTGACGATCACCCTCTTGCTGGCTTTATCGGTTGCTGTTGTCGTGTCCCTTCTCATTTACGTGACGGATATGTCCGAAGGCAGTGCTGTCTCGTTTATCTACTATCTTGGGATGATGTGCGTGGCAGTCGGCGGGGCGGTGGGTGCCCGACAGGCCAGGCGCCTCGGGTGGCTCCACGGGGCCCTGGTGGGGTTTCTCTATGCGACCCTGTCCCTTGCCCTGAGTTTTGTGATCATGCCGGGGCCCGTGGTGATCGGGGCGGTCCTGAGCCGGATCGGGACCGTTTCCCTGGTCGGTGCCCTCGGTGGGATCATCGGGGTCAACGTGTGAGGACAGTGCAGGGGACTGCTTGCGCCCGGCAGCAGTACTCCGGGGATCCGGTGTTCAGCGAGCAGTCCCCAGGTCCCTGTCCCTGGAAGCAGAGGCCTGGACAGGGCGCAGACCGTGTGTTCCCAGGAGGCCGGATCTCCCCTCGGACTCACCCGCCTGTGGGTTCGCGACCCCCTCGGGCCGAAACCCGCACAGCATGCATTCAGCCGGATGCCTGTCGCAGCCTCCCTTGCTGCGGATCTACCCTTCCCCGTCGGTGCCGAAATGCCGGTTCAAATAGCAGGAGTCTCGGGCCACGGTGCCGAATACTAAAGTAGACTGGTATGGTCCTTCGTTGTGACGGAGGAGAGCATTCATCCGGAAACTGCCCGTCTTCACCTGGGGGGTATTTTTTTGCGAGTTGACAGGGTGCGCAGCAGCTATCTGGTCCCCATCGGCGGAGGAAGCATTCCATCGTCGGTAATCCGCACGATAGGATCTTTGTCTCGAAGGGACAGCCCAACCGCCCTGATCATCCCAGCCGCATCACAACTGAGCGGTGATCGCTACCTGCAGATGTTCCATGGGGTTGGCATCCGGGCGGAAGTTCTCGAGCTTCGCAGCAGGGCCGATGCCGGCAGGGAGCGCATCCTGGCCGCCCTGGAGTCCGGTGACATCCTGTTTTTCACCGGCGGAGACCAGCTGCGGCTCGCGCGAGCCCTGAGGGATACCCCCTCGGAGCAGGTCCTTCGCAGGCGCCTGTCAGAGGGCGTGGTGATTGCCGGGACCAGCGCCGGGGCCGCCGTGATGGGTGAACTGATGCCCGCAGGCGGCACCGGACGGGGAGCCCTTGTTTCGGGTGGGGTGCAGGAGGGGCAGGGGGAGCCGGGTGACGACCTGGGTCCCGTGGTGATCGCGGAGGGCCTGGGCCTGGTAGGTGGTCTGATCGTGGACCAGCATTTCTTCGCCCGCGGTCGTTTCGGTCGCCTCGCTTACATGGTCACCCGTTACAGGGAGCGCGAGATGGTGGGCCTGGGGATCGATGAGTCGACGGCGGTGGTCATTGACCCGGCAGCGAAGAACATGCTGGTGATCGGTGATGGTTCCGTCGCCGCCATTACCGCACCTGTGATGGGCTATGATAACGTCGACGTGGGAGGACCTATGGCATCCTTTGGCCTGACGGTTGACGTTCTGAGCTGGGGAAACGGCTACGATTTTGCCCATCGTCGGCCCCTGCACCTTGAAGATGCCAGGGAACTCGTCGCTGCAACGCTGGAGTGAGTGGGATGATCAACGATAAGTCCTGGAGGTGAGATTTTTGGAGGATTTGCGAATCACCGAGCACCCGATCCTCGACTTCAGCTCTGGTCGCAGGGTTCCGTTTTACTTCGAGGGTGAGGAGTTCTGGGGCCATGAGGGAGAGCCCATTGCCGCCGCCCTGCACGCCGCAGGAGTGAAGATCCTCAGCTACAGCGAAAGACTCGGGCGTCCCCAGGGTTTCTTCTGTGCGATCGGAAACTGCTCGGCCTGTTTCATGCGGGTCGATGGACTTCCCAATGTGCGGACCTGCCTGGAGCCTCTGCGAGAGGGTATGCGGGTCGAACGACAGAGCGGGAAGGGTGATCTGAGTGCGGGAATGTGAAATTGTCGTGGTGGGGGGTGGCCCCGCCGGCCTGTCGGCTGCGAAGGAGGCCGGTGCCCACGGTGCCGAGGTCCTGCTGCTGGACCGCAACGACAGGCTCGGTGGTCAGCTGGTCAAGCAGACCCACCGGTTCTTCGGTTCCCGGGCACAGCGCGCGGGAACCCGCGGAATCGACATCGTCGATCTATTAGCCGAGGAAGCGCGTACCTCCTCCCGGGTCGAGCTGTCCCTCGACAGCGACGTATTGGGTTACTACCCCGACGGAACGCTCTCATACCGGGCTGACGATGCCTGGCACAAGGTGATGCCCCAGTGCCTGATTTTTGCCACCGGCGCATCGGAACGCTCCCTGACCTTTCCTGGCGGTGACCTTCCCGGCGTCTACGGCGCCGGCGCTGTTCAGACCCTCATGAACGTGCACGGGGTCCGACCCGCCGATACGGTTCTGATGGTCGGATCGGGCAACATAGGCCTCATTGTCTCCTACCAGCTGATGCAGGCAGGGGTCGACGTGGCTGCCATCGTGGAGGCTGCGCCGGTGATCGGGGGATACTCGGTTCACGCTTCAAAGATACGGCGCCTTGGCGTGCCGATCATGACGGGGCACACCGTGTCCCGGGCCCTCGGGGACGAGTTCGTGCAGGGGGCAACCCTGGTCCAGCTGGACGAGAGCTGGCAGCCGGTCGCTGGGACCGAGACCGACGTGGACTGCGATGCCATATGCCTGGCCGTGGGACTGAATCCCCTCATCGACCTGCTCTGGCAGGCCGGCTGCGACATGGGATACGTTCCAGAGCTGGGCGGATATGTGCCGCTGTGCGATGACGCCATGCGGACCTCGATTCCCGGGATTTACGTCGCGGGGGATGCCCGGGGCATCGAAGAGGCATCCTCAGCCATGATGGAGGGCAGCATCGTCGGGCTCTCCTGTGCCCATTGCCTCGGATACGTGGAAGACGCAGCGTACCGGACCCGTCACCGGGAGATCACGGCTGAGCTCGAGGGTCTACGTTCGGGGCCCACCGGAGTTAAGATCCGCTCGGGACTGGACAGGCTGGACTCCGTGGAGCCCAGGCGACAGGTTCTGGTGGAAGGACGTGAATGCGAATGCTAAACACCGACGGTGTTCCTGAACGGGAGAAGATTCGTTCGATCCAACCCTCTGCCGAGCGTCGGGCCCAGGGGCCGGTGGTCTGGATCGAGTGTTTCCAGGAGATTCCCTGTGACCCGTGTCACGACGCATGCCCGGCGGGGGCCATTGCTGCCTTTGAGGATATAAACGACTGTCCCGCCGTGGATCACGATACGTGCACGGGGTGCGGACTTTGCATCGCTGCGTGTCCGGGTCTGGCCATCTTTGTGATTGATGAGACGTATTCTGAGACCGAGGCTGTCCTGCGGATCCCGTACGAGTTCAGTCCCCTTCCAGGTGTGGACGAGGAGGTAACCTTGCTGAACCGTGCCGGGGAAGAGGTGGGCACAGGGAGCATCCTCCGGGTCCAGAAGCCGCCCACCTTTGATCGGACGGCCGTGGTGTGGGTGGTCATCCCGAAGGACCTGGTGGCCGAGGCCCGCGCCTTTCGGAGAGGGGAGCAGGAATCGTGAAAGAAGAGGATATTGTCATATGTCGCTGCGAGGATATTACCCTGTCTGAACTGCGTTGTGCCCTGCAGGAGGGAATCACGGACTTCGAGGAACTCAAGCGGGTGCTTCGCTTCACCATGGGTCCCTGCCAGGGGCGGACCTGCAGGGATCTCGTCCTCAGGGAGATCGCCCAGGTGCGGGGGATTCCCGTCGAGGAGATTGAGGTTCCCGTCTATCGGCCCCCGACCACGCCGGTGAAGCTCGGAGAACTCCGTGATGCCTATGAGCGCAGGAGAGGGGATGGGGAGCATGGTTGAGACTGCGGGTGCCGTGATCATCGGCGGGGGGATCACCGGCTGTGCGACAGCCTACGAGCTGGCGAAGCGTGGCCTGACGGATGTGGTGCTCCTCGAGAAGGACTACCTGACCGCCGGGGCCACGGGCCGATGCGCCGCCGGAGTGCGGCAGCAGTGGGGCCTGGAGATGAACATCCGGCTCGCCCGGGGCAGTTGCAAGATCCTGGAGACCCTGGAGGAGGATCTGGATTATCCCCACAGTATTGAGTTCAAGCAGGGGGGTTACCTGCTCCTTGCCTTCTCAGTGGAGTTGCTGGAACAGTTTCGCAAGAACATCAAGTTGCAGAACGAGCTGGGAGTTCCCTCGCGGGAGGTCAGCATCGAGGAGGCCCAACAGATCGTGCCCCATCTTTGCACCGACGAACTGGTCGGGGCCACCTTCTGTCCCGAGGACGGACACGCCAATCCCTTCCACACCACCATGGCCTACGCCCATGCAGCCAGGAATCTCGGCGTGGACATCCGCACCCGGACCCGCGTGACAGGCATCGATGTCTCGGAAGGCCGGGTTGTAGGGGTGCAGACCGATCGTGGCTACATCAGTACGGAGATCGTCTACAATGCGGCAGGACCGCATTCGGGACCGGTTGCGGCGATGGCCGGGATCGAGATCCCGGTGTATTCTGAGCGGCACCAGATCCTGGTCACCGAGCCGGTGAAGCCCTACCAGGGACCGATGGTCATCTCCTTCGAACGGGGCTGGTATTGTCAGCAGACGCCCCACGGAGCTTTCATCGCCGGCCTGGGAGATCCCTCGGAGCCAAGGGGGATCAACAACGAGGCCACCTGGCAGTTCGCAGAATTTCTGGCCCACGAGATCCTGCGGATCCTGCCTTCCCTGAAGGAACTCCGGGTCGTCCGCCAGTGGTCGGGGCAGTACAATATCACGCCCGATGCCCAGCCCATCCTGGGGGGGGTCCGGGGACTGGAAGGCTACTACATGGCGGTGGGTTTCAGCGGTCACGGCTTCATGGTGGCGCCGATGACGGCGCGCCTCATGGCGCAGATGATCACCGGCGAAGAGCCGGATATGGACATCGGCATGTTAGATCTGGAACGCTTCGAGAGGGGAGAACTCATCCTCGAACCCAACGTGGTCTGAGGCCGAGGGAATCCCCGATGTTGCGCTGGGACGTTCCGTGAACCGAGGGGGTGAGGTCCAGCCTCTAACTCGATTGGCTGACCGGAGGCTTAACCGTGAGCTTCACCCCATTGTCTCCTGTGGCCCCTTGGTTTTCGGAGTGCGCCCATGTTTCCCGGGAAATACCTGCGGGCACCATGGTCGCCTACCACCGAACGTGGCTCCCCCAATACCCCCTGTCAGGACGACGACCCCGAAGAGGTGGGCAGATCCCGGAATTCGGGGTAAATCACCGCAGGGGCCGACAGCTTTGGCGACTCGCCACAGGAGCTTGCTCTCATCCTCCCAAGGACTGCGACCCCTGCCTCGTCGGGTACGGTTGGCACTGCAACTCAGACGCCGAAGGGCGCCTTTCGCAGGATCAGGGTCCCGTCAACAGCCCACCTGGTCCATCATCTGGAGTTCCCTTTCCCTGAGTGTTTCGTACCCGTCCGGCGGCGATCCGGCGAGGATCCAGTCGAGGGTTTCTTTCATCCATTCCAGGTAGGGAGACGATGCATAATCCAGGTCCCGACGAGCCCGGTCGAGGCGAACGGTCTTGGGCCCGGGGAGGGGTGGACGGTACTCGGGTCCCAGCTTGTCGACGAGATCGGGGCCGGGGACGTCGACGAGAACCGGGGGAGATACGTCGAGGCAGTGAGACATCACGCCGAAGTATCTTTCCAGGGAGAGGATCTCCTCCTGGGCGACGTTGTAGGCGGTGTCGTGGGCCCTGGGATTGTCCAGGGCACTGATCACGGCCGAGGCCACGTCATCGCGGAAGACCTTCTGAAAGATCCTGCCCCTTCCCTCGCGGGGAAGGAGAATACCGCCCTCGTCGGCGATGCGCCTGGCGAAGAACTCCGTTCGCCGGGTGGGATCCCAGGGTCCCTCAACCTGGGGAGGCCGAAAGATGGTGTAGTGCAGACCGCGGTTGTCTACAGCCCGGGCGTAGACCAGCTCCCGTTCCGCCTCCAGTTTGCCCTTCCTGTATGCGCCCTCCTCGCCTGCGATCTCTCGTTGCAGCCAGTCGACATCGAGGGGCACAGCGGTTTCATCCAGGGATTTCATCATCTTCGTCCAGTCAATTTCGGGGATCTTTGGGTCACGGTCCGCGTACAGGTACTCCCCGATCGGTACGTGGTGTTGGCCCTGGTATACGCTGCCCGAGCTCATCAGCAGGTACTGCCCAGTGTCTCCCAGGGCGTCCAGTACGGTCCGCACGTGTTCTGCATTCATGGCGATGTTGTCGTAGACGGCGTCAAAGGTCCTGCCCCTCAGGGCTGAGGTCACATCGGCGGGACGGGCCCGGTCGACGGGCAGATGCTCGATGACTCCGTCCTCCCAGGGAAGGGGGGTCCGCCCCCGGGACATGAGGGTGATCTCGCAGTCCCGTTCAATGAGCCGTTCCACGGCTTTTCGTCCGAAGAACTGTGTGCCTCCTATGACAAGGATCTTCAATGTTGATCACTCCTTCAATGCATCTGATTCTCTACCGTTCGACGTTGGCCACGAGGACCCTTCATGCAGTGGCATCGGGAGCGGCTCTTTTTGCCTCGGCATCCATGAAAAGGAGGGTCCCGTATCAGCCAGCAATGGGAGCCTCTCCCGGCAGAAGATTGAGGAGATCTGACAGCGGCTTTCACAGAACCGAGCTTGACATCAATAACGCATGTTATTTAAAATAACATCAGTTATATAACAGCAGTTATACAGCACCGCAACAGCTATGCTGAGATAGGGGGTTGCCATGAATCCACCGAGCGTGTATACCTACTCGCAAATCGTCGATGCCGCCTTCGATCTGCTCAGGGAAGAGGGATGGGACGCCGTGTCCACGCGTGCGATCGCCAAACGGCTTGGGTCGTCGACCATGCCGATCTACTCCAATGTGAGCTCCGTAGATGAGCTTGAAACAGAACTGCGGACAAAGACACGGGATATCTTGAAAGAGTACCAGGGTCGGCCGTACACGGAGGAGGTTCTCCTTAACCTGGCCTTCGGGTACATCGTTTTCGCTCGAGATGAGAAACATCTGTTCCGCTTTCTGTACCTGGATCGGCCCGAGGAGCTCAACGATGAGAGTGGGTCCGGCATGAGAGATATGTTTCTCGAAGATTTCGGCGAGGACAGCGCGGTTGCAGAGGCTCTGTCACAGTTGGATGATGCCAGCCAGAAGGTGTTGATCCAGTACACGTGGATTTTCACCCATGGCCTCGCCATGTTGGTGAACTCCGGTGCCATAGGATCGACCACAGATGAACACATCCGCGGCTTGCTCATGGATGCCGGTGAGGCCTTCTATCTTTGGGCCAGCAGAGCGGAGGAGAGCCAGTGATGACGTCGTGAGGGTCGGACAGATCGCATCATCGCGGTACTGAGAAACCAGTGAAGGAGTGAGAAACATGACAATCTTGGAGGTTAAGGACCTCAAGAAGTCGTTCGGCTCTCAGAAGGCGGTCAACGGAGCCAGCTTCTGCGTGCAAGAGGGAGAGATCTATGGACTGCTCGGGCCCAATGGCGCAGGCAAGTCAACGACGCTGTCGCTGCTCTGCGGCCTTTTGAAAGCAGATGGGGGCAGCATCTCCGTAGGGGGGTGGGACGTCGCCCGGGAAGGAATGAAGGCCAGGGAGATGATAGGGATAGTCCCCCAGGAGCCCGCCCTTTACGTCATGCTGTCCGCAAGAGAGAATCTTCGGTTCTGGGGAACCATCAATGGAGTCAGCCCGGATCGGCTGAACGAAGCCATCGCCAATGTGCTGAACGTGGTGGGCCTCCAGGACAGGGCCGATGGGAAGGTGAGCACCTTCTCCGGGGGTATGACACGAAGGCTGAACATTGCCGCCGGCCTGATTCACAATCCTCAATTGCTGATCATGGATGAGCCGACGGTGGGAATTGACCCGCAGTCTAGAAACCACATCCTGGAGACGGTGAAGAACCTCAGGCACCGGGGGATCACCGTCGTATACACCAGCCATTACGTCGAGGAAGTGGAGTACCTGTGTGACCGTGTTGCCATCATGGACGGCGGTCGCATCATTGCTGAGGGCACCCTTCCGGAACTCCTGCACCAGGGGAGTGAATTTGAAGAACTCACCATCCATCTCAACGACGTCTCGGAGGAGATGGAAGCCTCCGTCGCAAACCTGCCCGGGGTCGAAAGATCCTTTTCGGCAGACGGACAGCTGTGTATCACCACCCACAGTGCGGAGAAGATCCTGCCCCTGGCCGTTCAGGCTGTGACCGGCCATGGTTGTGTCGTCTCCGAAGTGAAGATCCGTAAGCCCAGCCTGGAGGGTCTGTTTCTGAACCTGACTGGCCGAGTACTGAGAGACTAATGGGGGGGGAGATCATCGTGAAAAAGATCATGGCGATTGTGACGGTGGGCATGCGGCAGATGCTGGCCGATCCCGTGCAAATCATGTTTATCTTCGCGCTGCCAATCCTGATGACCTGGGTCATGAGTTTCCTGCCCGTCGAGGCTTATGAGATGGCCATTCTGGGCGTTCTTGTCATGTTCGTCGCTCTGAACCTCATCACGTCAGCCGGAGGATACATTCTCGACGAGAAGCAGACCGGCACGTGGCAAAGAATCCTGGCTAGCACAACCTCGTATTGGCACATTATGACGGCATACTTCATTCGACTGTTCGTGATCGCCCTGGTGCAGTCCATCGTCCTGTTGCTGTCCGGCAAATATCTATTCGGCGCACCCTGGAACCACGGATACGGGGAGATGATGGTTGTCCTCATCGTGTACATTTTTGCCATGACTGGGCTTGGGCTGTTCCTTGCCGGCTTCGTGAAGAGCCAGGGGCAGGTACAGGCCGTCGCCATGGGCGTCGTCA
>SKXF01000100.1 GCA_007128555.1 Clostridia bacterium
CCCCGACGAACCACAGACCCCCACATCCTGCCAGACAGCCTGGTTGACAAGCTCCGGGACGCTGGCAAGCAGATCCTCGACGATCTCGCTAGGGATAAAGGGCTCGCAAAGCATTTCCTGGTGGATCCGATCGAGACCCTGATCAGGGCAAAAATCGAGCTGACACCTGCAGAGGAAAAGATGCTCCGCAGGGCCCATCGCGCCACAACGGAGGGAAGCATCCTCACCACGGGGGTCCAGATCGCAAGCCTATCCGTCTCGGTCGATGGCAAGGGGGTCACCGGTCCCAGGCCCTGGCCCCGGCTGAAGGATGAACCCAGCAAGGATTGCGGCCCCACACCCGAAGGGGAGGCGTGACCGATCATGACCATCGATCGAACCTCTGGCTATGACCTGCTCATCCAGATCTCCGAGGACGAGATCAACGACCAACTCGCGGACCGCTTCTTCGCGGGCGCCCTCTTCCCGCCATCCCTCGCCGTACCCTTTGACACCGGGAACATGATGGGAACGGCCCTCCTGAATTTCGGCACGCCCGTAGCCCACCTGGATGGCCCCGACCGGCAGATGGCCCTTGTCATCCCCTTTGACAACTCGGAGATCCGGCTCGGAGACCCCGGGACGGCCCATCTCGCACCCCTGGCGGGCACCATCACGATTGAGCACAGGATCACCATGGTCACCGAGGGCTCAAACCAACGCGCCGCAATGGATTTTCACGTCGGCACACCCCGGGTAGGCGTGGCCCTGGATGTCACCTCGGGGACCGCCCTTGCATCGGTCCCTGGCGCGGCAAAGCTCCCGCTGGCACGGGTAGAGGCACTTCTGGCCCACATCCTATCGCTGGAACTGAAGCGTATCCGGCGCATCCCCTTCACACCCCCCATTCCAGTGGGTGACGACGCCGACCCCACACGCATCTTTGATATCGAGGTCATCCCAACCGGCGGAGCAGGCCCGACGTGCCTCACCTTCGGCCTGCACATGACCCGAGACACCGGGGGCGACATCAACTCGGTGACCCAGAGCTTCATCCCGGATTCGGGCAATGCGGTGGTCATGATGAGCAACGTCTGGCTGCTCGCCCACATGCTACGGCCGAGGGTGGCAAGGGAGCTGGGGGTGGATCTCTCAGCCTTTGACACGCCCCTGAGGCTGAATCGCAGCATTGCCATTCCGGACAACGACGGGATCCTGACCCACCTTGAAGCCAGCGTCGAGGGCCATCGAATTCGCGTCGGCGGACGGGCAAGGGATTCCGGCACGGGCTGGTCCGCCGTTGCCACGTTCACCTTCTTCGTGAGCATCCGGCTGACAGAAGATGGCTCCATTGCGGTTGAGACGACCGAACCCTCCGTCAACATTGAGGCCGACCTCGCCTGGTGGGTGTGGGTGGCCAGCCTCGGGCTTGGCGCCCTGTTTGGAGGCTTTGTCGGCTCCATCGTGGCAGGCATCTCCCTTGCCGTCGCGGAGGCTGCCGCCGGAAGCATCGCCAGGAACCTGGGCTCGGGGGCGATCGGCGACGCCCTTGGCGGCCTTACCACGCTGCCCCTCGGCCCCGTGGGTGAAGGATTCACCCTTGATGAGGTGATTCTCCTCGACGACCTGGAGTTCCGGGGTTCCATCATTCGATCTCATTGCATTCCCGTGCGAGACCAGGGATCCCATGTCTCCGCTACCGGGTTCACCGTCAATCTCGATGACGGCAACGTGGGCAGCGAGGCTGTCCCGGCAATGGATCTCATCTGGGATCCCCTGCGGGGAATCAGCACCGGCGGTGCGGCAGGACTCACTGTCACGGGAACCTCCTTCGAAGGGCTGACTCCGGTGCAGATCGCGGGGCTTCCGCTGTCAGACCGGAGGATCCCCCTGACCATGATTCCGCTCCACCTCCACTCACCTGGGCAAGACCTGGTCTTCGGCGTGCAGACCACCGATGGCCGTTATGCCAGGGTGCGAGCAGGGCTGACCTCCGGAGATCAAACCGTGCTTCACCTGCAATGGGTGACCTTCGATACGGCGGTCCCTCAACTGGATGTGGCTGCGGGCTGGTCCGTCCTGGAGCAGGTCGAGGTGAACGAGTACGTTGCGCAAGACGGCTCCACCTGCCAGACGAGCTCCATCGCGTGGTGGGGCACCTTCGAGGCCTGGCCCAGGCTCATGGTCTTCCCCATCGACTACCAATGGTGCCTCTGCGGCAGGGTGCTCAGGGAGGGAAAGGGAAGCGTGACGGTTCCCGGAGCATCCCTCACCTATCAACTCGAGGGCCGTCATCTGCAGGTGGAGAGCCAGGTGGGACACAGCATCAAATGCGAACTGTGCGTGAGCGCTATTGATGCCCGGGGGCAGGAGCTGTTCACGTGTATCCGACTGTCACAACCGGGTGTTCAGACGGTGTGTTGGAAGATCGCCCAGATCGAGGAGGTGCGGATTGAGCTCATCGAACCGCGAGTGCAGATCAACCACCCGCGCCAGCTCATGAAAGAGCTTGCCGACCGTTCATAGAGACCATGAGATGTGCCCGACACTGGGGCTCGGGGATGTCACCTTTCACCCTCTACAGCTCGACGGTGCCCATTTCGAGGGCACACAGAGGATATTAGCCTGTTTGGTGCCGATGGACCGGCGTGAAGGGACCAGGTCCATCGGCACCCAAAGCCTCCCTGCAGAGCATCGCGGGAGCCATGGTGCCTGGGATGCCAGGGGGAACGATCCGCCCTGCTCTTCATCCCCCTGCTGGAGCACCCACGTGCACTGTGCAGGGACACCGCAGGAAGGGAGAATAACAGGAGACGCTTTTCTCGTTTCTCATCTCAACTGCGGCCATAATCAACGTCCCAGACGCCCCCGAGATGCTGAGCGCACCCAGATCTGCCCATCGCCTTGCATATCAACATCACCATGTGGGGCCACCCCGGGGTCGTCCATAGAAGCACCCTCCCCGGAGGGACGAAGCTCCTGTCAGGTTCCCGGAGCTTTGCCAGAAGAACGGCCCATCCCCTCTCCTGCATGGATCGCCCGGCAAAAAGACACCTCCCGATGCCACTGCATGAAGGTTCCTCATGGTCGACGTCGAACGGTAGAGAATCAGATGCATTGAAGGAGTGAACAACATTGAAGATTCTTGTCATGGGAGGCACGCAGTTCTTCGGACGAAGAGCCGTGGAACTGCTCCTTGAACAGGGCTACGAGATGACCCTCATGTCCCGGGGTCAGACCCCCCTTCCCTGGGAGGACGGCGCCCTTGAGCATCTGTCCGTTGATCGGTCCCGTCCCGCAGATGTGACCTCTGCGCTGAGGGGCAGAACCTTCGACGCCGTCTACGACAACATCGCCATGAATGCAGAGCACGTGCGAACCGTACTGAATGCCCTGGGCGACACCGGCCAGTACCTGCTGATGAGCTCGGGCAGCGTCTACCAGGGCCGAGACCACGTACCGATCGGCGAGTACCTGTACGCCGATCGGGATCCACACACTCCCGAAGCTGACTGGACGAAGATGATGAAGCCCCTGGATGAGACCACAGTGCCCCTCGATATCGACTGGCTGGAACAGGAGATTCAAGGCGAGGAGGGCGCTTACCGAAAGGGCAAGCTGGAGGCCGAGCGAGAGCTGGTCTACGCCCGCGATGTACAGAGCCGCGGCCTACACTACACGATCTTCCGACCACCCCAGGTCGAGGGACCCTGGGATCCAACCCGGCGAACCGAGTTCTTCGCGCGTCGCATTGCCGACGAGGGCGGCATTCTCCTTCCCCGCGAGGGAAGGGGCAGGGTCTTTCAAAAGGTCTTCCGCGATGACGTGGCCTCGGCCGTGGTCGCCGCCCTGGATAACCCAAGGGCCCACGACACCGCCTACAACATCGCACAGGAGGAGATCCTCTCCCTGGAGAGGTACTTCGGGGTGATATCGGCCTGCCTGAACGTGTCTCCCCCGGTTCTCGTCGATGTTCCCGGCCCCGACCTGGCCCATAG
Source organism: Clostridia bacterium (assembly GCA_007128555.1). Next base: position 3,978 of record SKXF01000100.1, read on the forward strand.
GCTGGGACCCGAATATCGTCCACCACTCCCCGGGGCCAAGACCGTCTGCCTCGATCGGGCTCGTCGGGACCTGGACTATTCATCCTCACCCTACCTGGAGTGGATGAAAGAAACCCTCGACTGGATCCTCGCGGGACCGCCCCCCGACGGATACGATGAACTCCGGGAAAGGGAAGTCCACCAGGTTCGCCAGGTGGGCGGCTGACCGAACCCGGGTCCTACGAAACCAGGGCCATCCCGTCCCCTGCTCCCGTCACAAGACGGCCCGTGGCGAAGCCGGAGATTCCCACCCTCCGCCCTGGGGCTGCGTCCCGTCTACGGGGTGGCGCTGACGCAGCCCAGGCCAGGGATCACCCCCATGAACTTGGAATATCAAGAGAATATGACTTTTTGACGGACATTGCTAAATCCTGGCTGAGGCTGAACGTAATGGAGCCATAGTTTCCACCGGGCCAGAACATACTACAGACATGCAATGAGGCAGGGAGGTGATCTGGTGAACCAGCATATCCACTGTATCGTCGATAATTGCCATTACTGGGCTTCACAGAACAAATGCGTCGCAAACGAGATCCTGGTGGCTTCGGACCAATTTGCTGCTCAGCAACCCGACCGCGTAGATGCCAACATGGCTCAACAGCTGTCTCCTACTCCAGCCAATGACTGTATGGCCACATGCTGTAAATCTTTCGTTCGCAAGGGCTCTGATCAAGTAGGCGCTGACGGCATCACGAAGATATAATCACCGAACTGACCACAGAGACGCCTTGAGAGTTGATGATCATGCGCATCCCATGAAAACGGGATGCGCAACTACCCTGGAACGCCGCCTCCCCGCAACACGCTGCCTGTGTTGCATACCGGTAAGGTGGTTTCTCCTGGCGTGGTATTGGTTGGGGGCATTCGGACCCTGACGGAACCCAGAACGTCTTGGTGTTCAAAGACGGAGAATTGCTCGTCAATAACTGCAGCCCAGACGTCAAAAAGTGCTCCAGGATAGGAGCCGATCCCAGGTCTATCATTCACCATCAGTGACACCTTCGTGTCGTGAAATGAGCGGTGTAACCTTCCACAAGAGCTCTCAGGGCCAGGTGGGTCTCACCCACTCACGATGGGTCCCAGGTAACAGACACGATCGGTTCGATCCAGGAAGCGCGCGTGGCAAAGTCACAATCAGTGCCCGTCAACACCCAGCAGCGAAATCAAAGGCATCCAGAAGTCTTGGCCCTTGGAACCCGAGGTGCAGCAAGGAAGAAATAGATCCTGACATCAATGTTCCCTGGTCGTGTTGTCGACCCTACCTGCTGTGACCAGAAAGAGGAGGGCGTGCACGCGGCCAGGGCCGCATCGGCAGGAGAACTGAGAAGGCAATCTACGGCACCCGCTGGCGATCGCCGACCGTCTGGGCCTGCGCATTTCTCCAGCCA
>SKXF01000047.1 GCA_007128555.1 Clostridia bacterium
CCGAAGTCCACCGGGCTACATAGGTAGATCCCGCTGAGATGGCGAGCGCACAGGCGTCAAGAGCCCTCTCGGGATTGCCGTAGGGCGAAGTCTGGGTCGTCGCCCCATGGGCCGTGGTGGGTGCCATCTGCCCCCCGGTCATACCGTAAATTCCGTTGTTGATCATGATCACCGTCATGTCGATATTCCTCCGGCAGGCATGGATAAAATGATTGCCTCCCATGGCCAGGCAATCCCCGTCCCCCGTGAAAACCACCACCTTGCGATCAAAACCCGTCATCTTCAGGCCCGTAGCCACGGCAATCGCCCGGCCATGCAGGGCGTGGAGGGTGTCTGCATCAACATATACCGGTATCCATCCAGAGCAACCGATCCCGCCGACCAGGGCCAGGTCCTCCAGCACGTCCAGTTCATCAATGGCACGCAGGAAAGCCGACAACACCGTCCCATCCCCGCAGCCGGGACAGAACAGGGTGGGCAGCGCACTTTGTCGAAGGTACTTCTCCGCCAGGGGCTGCATCATCGCTCATCCCCTTTCCCTTCACTGGCAAGGGTGATGGCCGCCAGGATCTCCTCCGGAGTGTGCATGAGTCCGCCCAGCTTGGGAAGGCTGATGACCTTTGCGCCCCCTGCCGCACCCTGCACATACATCAACACCTTCCCCACATTCATCTCGGGAACAACCAGGGTGTGGGAGCCGCGAGTCGCCTCCTGCAGTCTTTGCGCAGGGAAGGGAAAGAGTGTCCGCAGGCGAAATATTCCCGCCCTGACACCCCGCTTCCGGGCCAGGTCCACCGCCTCCCAGGCCGAGCGCGAGGGAGTCCCATAGCACACCACCACGACCTCGGCATCCTCCAGAAACAGCTCCTGCACATCCGCTATGTCGTCCACATGGTCAGTGATCTTCCGATTCAACCGCCACACAAGATCTGCGCTGGTATCCGGATCGTGTCCAGCCCGGTTCCCCGTCTCATCATGCAGCTGCCCATCCACCAACAGCCGATAACCCCGGTTGAAAGAAGGCATACCCTGGAGGAGCCCATCGGCACCCGCCAGGTACGGTTGGTATCTGTCCCTGGGGGGTTCTGTCCTCATCTCAGGTGCCATGTTGGGGTCCATGCGCACCTTCTCGCGCGTGTGTCCCACGATCTCATCCGACAGTACGATCACCGGCACCCGGTAGGTCTCCGCCAGGGTGAATGCCCTGGACGTAAGGTCGAAGGCCTCCTGGGCATTGGCCGGTACCAGCGCGATGATCTCGTAGTCCCCGTGACTACCGAACCGAGCCTGCATGACATCACCCTGGGACGGAAGCGTGGGCTGTCCCGTGGCCGGGCCGCCTCGCATCACGCTGATGATGACACATGGTGTTTCTGTGACAGCGGCAAAACCGATCCCCTCCTGCATCAGGCTCATCCCTGGACCCGATGAGGCGGTGCAAACCCTGGCCCCGCCCCAACAGGCTCCGATCACAGCCGAGATGCTGGCCAACTCATCCTCCATCTGCATGAAGACGCCGCCCCTCCTGGGCAACTCCCGGGCCATCACTTCGGCTATTTCGGAAGCTGGCGTGATGGGATATCCCGCGAAAAAACCGCATCCTGCCGCCAGGGCTCCCTCCGCACATGCCTCGTTCCCCTGCATGATCCTGGTCACTGAAGTCATCATCGGCTCACCTCACTGAACCCGGCCTCTTGGCCGGATGACTTGGCCTCGGGCATACTTTGATCTTGGCCAGAACCCACCCAATCCCTGCAACAAGGGCCGGGGAAGCACTGGGTTGGCCCACAGGATGCTCATCTTTATCCAACGCAGAAAGATCGGTCCATGGATTAGGATGGTGAAAGGGATGAGTAGATAATCGTGAGATGCCCGGGATCATGCATTGGCCTGATGTACACGCCCTGGGAACGGGGCGAAGGGTCGAACCCATCCAGGGGACGGCCGTCCATGATGGGTGCCCTGGCCCGATGGTGATCATCCGGTTCCTCGCAAGCGAAACGTTGATCATGGGAACGGGTGAGGTTCCTGGCCTGCTCCATCGACCCCTGGCACCAGGGAATGTGCAATGGATGTCAGACCACCCGGAGTGACATGGTGAGGATCGTTAACAGCACCATGGGCAGGGCAGCAACGAGAAGCCCCGCCAGCCAGAATCCGAGGCCAAACTTCCATCCATCTTGGAAACTGAGATCCATTTCGTTCCTCCCCTTGGACGCAGATGTTACTTCAATATCATCTTTGCGCCCACCGGATGAACAGCACTGGGCCTTCCAGAACCCTTCCAGCAATGACCGCCTCGGCGCAAATGGAACTACATCTTGCATACGCCATGGTCTTACGGGAGCCCCTCGGAGCTCTCATTCCAGTCCATCCTGATCACTCCCGCCGGATCCAAATCCCTGCACCCCGGGATAGCTGACAGGCGGCGAATGAGGTGGTAGTCCGACCCATACGATCGTGCCCTGTCCCGGCTGGCTCTCAATCCGAAGCTCTCCGCCGAGTTCCCTCACAATGGCAGAAGAAATCGACAGGCCCAGTCCCGTGCCGGTCAATTTCGTGGTGAAGAAGGGACGCACCAGGTTCTGCAGGTTTTCGTTGGAAACCCCAGGGCCATTGTCCCGGAAGCCGACCCACAGGTACCTGTCACCCAGTTCACTGACGATCTCCAGGTACCCCTGGTCCTCCATGGCCTCGAAAGCATTCTTACATATGTTGATAAACACCTGCTTGAAGCGGTTCGGCTCACCCAGGACCAGCGGCAGTTCTCCTGGCTTGACCCGGTTGTCGACCTGGATGCCATATAGGTGCGCCTCACCTGCAATCATGAACTGCACCTCCCGGATCACCTCGCCGAGATCGACAGGCACAAGGTCCTTTCGTTCAGCGGGCCTGGCGAAGTCGAGAAACGTGGTGAGGCTCTCGTTAATGCGGTCCAGTTCGGAGGCGATCATGGCGTGTATGTCCTGGCTCTTCTCTTTTCCGGAGGTCATCTGAAGCAGCTGTATCCCAGCAAGGGCCGTGGCAAGGGGGTTGCGAATCTCGTGGGCCAGTCCAGCGGCAACTTCTCCGGCCGTGACCAGCTTGTCCCGGTTATACATCTGGTGGCGAAGGTTCACCATCTCGGTCACATCCTCAAACAGCAGCAAGGCTCCCACCACCTCATCGCCCCAGCGAACCGGAGATACTGTCCATCGGAAATGTAGTTCAAGATCACCCTTGCTCAGGCTGCTCTGTTGCTGCCGGGAAGAGACCCCCTCCTCTGCGACCTGCACCAGGGCCTCTTCAATCGACGGCCCGATCCCGACACCCACCAGGGACTGTCCCGGGACCGTGTTAATCCCAAGCAGGTCGAGAGAATCCATGGCTGCCCCGTTTACCAGCATCATTTCTCGCTGCCTGTTGACCACGATTACCCCATGGTGCATGGCGTTCAGCAGAAGCCCCACCTGCTGCTGCAAAGCTTCATGCAGCGAGGCCATCTCCATGGCAATGGCCACCTGGCGGGACAGTGTCAGGAGGGTAGGTTTCATGGGTCCAGACGCGTTGGCCACACCCATGAACACGATATTCCCCTCTCTTTCGACAGAATGAACCTCCAGCACCAGGCCAACGTCCCTGGCCACCTGGACACATGCAGCGGCAGCCGCATCAGGGGTTGCATGGGCGTCCATCGCGGCCCGCCATCCCGACTCAATACCCTCAAGACGATCGGAGTGCTGCCCCCGGACAAAGGACAGCATCTTGCCCTGGCGATCCTGCGTGAAAATGCAGGAACCCTCTGCGTCCAGCAATATAATCAGAGAACTCACAACAAGATCCAAGATGGCAGACAGGTCGAAATGCACCGGATTCAGGCTACTCACCATCAGCTTGTCAATTTCCTCGACGGCTGTGAGCAGCATCATCCGGTCTCCCAGGTCATCAGAACGGTTGATGAAACGAGCGATGGACCCATACAGCGCAGTGAGGGCATCCACCTTCTCGTCGAGTTCAGACCTGCTGATCGACGGAACACCCGTCCAGGCCCTGCGGTTGAGGCCGTATCTTGTGAGTTGCTGGTCAAACTGCCGTGAGTCTTCATCGAAACCCGCCCATACTACCAGGGCCATCCCATCTTCGACAGGCAAAACGGCCACGGGAAGGCACAGGGGATCGATCAGGGTTCGTGTGCCTGCACAGGCCGAACACGAGACAAGAGAGCGGAAAAAGGCATGGTAGGCATTCACCAGGGCGGCTTGGCTACTGATCTGCGAGTACTGTGAGGGGACGTTGTACTTAGCGGTGAGCTCTCCCTCGGCACTGATCAGCACCAGCGCAACCTTCATCGTTCGCGCGAGGGATTCGTGGAACTGCTTCCACTTTGGGGTCAGAGCCACCCTGAGCATAGCACTACCCCTCTCCCAGACGGCAGGGGCCGCCGCCGAACCGGTGGGCGACGGGTTCGCTCAGCACGGTGGGGCCTTGATCGGTAACGGTCAGCTCCCGCATGGCCGTTTCGTGCCCACTTCCCCGCATCTTCAACACGTTGATCACCCTGCGAACGTCGTAGTCCACCTGGACGTGTCCCAACCGGAGAATGTTGTCGGCTATGAAGGAAGTGTGGTGAGTGGTTACGGGCCCAACATCCAGTTGAATCTCCTCCACCATCACCAGGCTGATTCCTGAACTCTTAAACCAATCTGCCAGGCTCCAGAGATAATCGGTGTACTTGAACTTGTCGACCATACCGACCTCGAAAGAGGAGATGCTGTCGATCGTGGCCCGCTTGACGCGCAACCTCAACACGGCCGCCTGGATATTGTGAACGAGCCTATCCACGTTCAGCTCCATGGGAGAGACATGCATGATCTCGAGCAAGCCCCGCTCGGTGAGACTCTGTAAGTTCCAGCCAAAGGATTGGCTGGCTCCGATGATCTGGCTCGGGCTCTGGTCAAAGGAAACGAGGAGTCCCGCTTCGCCTTCCCTCGCTCCCTGAACCAGCCACGCCAGGCTCAGTAAGCTCTTGCCCGTCCCGGTACTGCCGACTATCAGGGTGGAACTCCCTGACGGGACCCCACCGTGCATCATCCGGTCCAGTTCATCAATCCCCGTGGCCTGGCGCCTGCCGTAAACTCCATACTCCTGCTGGGCCACCACCGGGTTCAGCCGGGGGTAAACTCTAATCCCGTCGTCGGTTATATCGTAACTGTGTTCGCCAGGGGAAAACCTCGTCCCGCGCATCTTGAGGACCCGCAAGTACCGCCTCTGGTGCTTGCGCTCCTCCATACCGTATAGATAGATGATCCCGTCCGCCATGGCAGCCTCGGGGCCCCCCTGGAAACTCTCCTCGGCATACTCTCCCACCAGGAGCACCGTACAACCCCAGAGGGGCAAGTTCAGAGTCAGATCAGAAATGAAGC